>JAZRYO010000235.1:0-5616 GCA_045600785.1 Christensenellaceae bacterium
TTTACAAAATACGGAATACCGTCATTAAAGCCCCAAATTGCACTGTTAAATGCTTCTTGTTGCGTAGTACTAAGCGTTGAAACTTTCGTAATAGATACAGGCGAACCGTTTTGATTCCAACCGCTATCTTTAGTTGAACCACCGCCGATAACGAACGTATTGGAAACATTCGAAGAACCTAATACCATATCACAAACGTTTGCAAGCAAAGTAGTAGGAGTTATTTTAACGATAACGTTCTTAATAACAGCACCTTCAATATGTTGTGCAACACCTGCAATGTTTGTAGAACTACCGACTGCAACAATTTCAATAAATACGTCTTGAACCGTGCCTTTGCAACGACCACCACCCGTTAAGGTTGAAGTTTGAACCCAAGCGTAATCATTTTCGGAAGTTACAGTCGCATTTAAGATTGCTAAATTCTTAACGACAGAACCTGTGTCGATTGTGCCGAAAAGTGCACCCGGTTTATTTCCGTTTGCAGAACTGAACGTTGCATTCTTAATTGCATAACCCATACCGTTGAAAGTACCGGTAAACGTAGCGTCGGTATTCATAAACGTTTCTCCCGATGCGTCGATATTTGCTCCTAATTCAAAGTATCCCGTTTGACTTGCAGATGCAAAAGCAATAAGGTCTGCTTTCGTCTTTAATACCTTGGTAACAACAGCGATAGGTAAAACGTAATCACAGTTGCCTGCAGCAAAGGTAAGTTCTTGTTCGCCTGCTACTAAACTTTCGTCAAAGGAAATTACGTTTTCTAATACCGAAACGCCTTCAGAACTTCCGTTCAACTTAACGTCGGTTATTTCGTCGGCGATAGCACTTAAATCAATGCTCTTTTCACCGTCGTCAGAATTTAAGAATACTTCTTTAAGGTCTAAAGTTTTGCTTTCTCTTGGAATTATGAACGTTGCTTTCTTACCGCTTAAATCCCAGTAAGCATTGAAGCCCGTAAGTCCTGTAGGTAAGTCGGTACCGTAAGCGTACGTAGTTGCGCCCGTTGCACTTGCACGGTGATCCCAACCGGTTAACTTGCTACTAAATACCAAAACGTTTACGGTAGTTCCACCAAGCATCGAGATACCACCACGCTTGTTTCCTGTAGAAACGACAGCGTCGTCGTAGTAAATTATAGAATTGCTAATCGTTCCTATGATATGATAGAAGGGAGACATATTACCGTAGTCGCCGAGTGCAACACTGTCTATTAAACAGTTATCCATAGTACCCGATAAGTCTCTCGTTATACCACCTAAAATACCGATAGTCCAATTAGTAAACGCAGTATTTTTAATAGTTCCCGTCATATTACCAAACAAACTGTTCGCCGGATTATCAGCACCCGAGTGAACCGTGCCACCTTTGAAGAAGTGTCCACGGCCGTCAAACGTTCCACTAAACGAAGAAACGGTAGAAGAATAAGTTCCGTCTAACGTAATATCTGCGCCTAAAACGTAATATCCGCTCCAATCACCGTCGTTAACGTTAGCGTCTCTTGCCGCAGTAAATTCAGTGTAAGATTTAATAACTTTGGTAATTACCACGATATCGAAACCGTATAATTTTCCGTCAACCGACAAAAGAACGTTATGTTCACCTGCGGTAAGTCCGTTTACGGTTATTTCGTTGCCGACAGAGTCGGTAGAAATTGCTTCACCGCTTGCAAGCGATAATTCGTAATTATCTCCGCCTTCGATTCCTAAATCGTTTACAACGTCAATAATCATATCGCCGTCGCTAGAATCTAAGAACAATTCAACGGTTTTATCTAACATAGTGCGACCGATAATAATATATTTAACGGTCTTAGATACGCTATCGTCTTTGGTCCAGTAATATTTAATACTGAAAGAGAAATCGGGGACAACGTCAGCAACTTCAATCTTTCCGTTTCCTATAGAAACGTATTGTTCGTTTTCAGCGTCTAAATCTAAAACTTCAAATGCGCAGTTATCCTTAAGCGCAGGCATATCGATAGTCATTGAACTGAATAATTCAACGTCCTTATCGTCAATGGCAAGAATAGACTTCTTTTCAATGTCGTCCATAAGGTTTTTAGTAGTCTTAAACCCAACGTAATCTCCGCTTAAATAGAAGTAATCGTTAAGTCCTTGAATATTAGCGTCCGCTATCTTTGTGTCGTAACCGTAAGACTTAATGTCAACTGTTCCTTGAACACTATACGTCGTGCTATCTGAAGAGAACGAATACGTGTTGAGTATATCGCCGTAGTTATATTGACAAATAGACTTTGCTTCGTTGTTAGTCGCTCCTATTTGGACATATCTACTTACGGAGTTAGAAATTACACCGTAGTTTCTATCACAGAATCCGCTTAAAGCACAGTAAGTTTGACCATCGGAACCCGATTTTA
The DNA here is from genome assembly GCA_045600785.1 of Christensenellaceae bacterium. Classification (GTDB taxonomy): domain Bacteria; phylum Bacillota; class Clostridia; order Christensenellales; family Borkfalkiaceae; genus UBA10281. The sequence continues at coordinate 2,381 of JAZRYO010000235.1, forward strand.
CTACGTCGATGAAACAGTTATCGATTGTTCCGTAGTTGTTCGCACCAAATGCAGAACCGACACCCGAATATCCGTAAGTCGTATTGACAAACGCAAGGTTTTTAACGATACTGCCTCTTGCTATAGAACCTAATAATCCGCCACCCTTAATCGTAGCACCGTAAATAACGTGTCCACGACCGTCAAATCCACCGATAAGTCCGTAGTCGCCGTCGTTTCCTGTAAACGTATTGTTAAGAACTTCGCCGGTAGCGTCTATATCGCAACCTAAAACAAAGTATCCGTAATGCTTAAATTTAACGGTACCGTCAACGTCGGTAAGCCTTCCGTAATCTTTAATGTTTTGAAGTTGTTCAACAGTTGTTAATACTTTGGTAATAACCGCTAAGTTGAATTTGAAATCTACTTGGTCGTTTTCCGAAGAAATTTTAAGTTCGTAATATCCACCGTCTAATTCGAATATAGAACCATTAGAACCGTCGGAAAGACCAACTTCGAGACTGTCTTTAAGGTTGATAACCTTCATATCTTCGGGTAAAGTAATTTCAAGTGCTTCGGCAAGGTCAACTTCCTTGCTACCGTCTGCGCTATCCAAATATACTTCTAATTCTTTGTCAAGGTCAACCGAAGTTCTAAATACTTCGATAGTGCAAGATGCTGTATAAACTAACGAAGTTTCGTCGCTTGTCCAAGAAGCAGTAATTTCCGCTTCACCTTCGCCAACTGCGTGAACGTTACCTTCAGCATCGACTGTTGCAACGCTATCATCGTCAGAAGTCCAAAGAATAACCGCTTCTTCAAGTTCAGCGTTGTTCTTCTTAACGGTTGCAGTCAATTTCTTATCGCTTGCAAAATCTCCGTATTCGTAAGTGTACAAAACGTCAGATTCGGCATCTAAGGTAATGCCCGCCATTTCTACGACTTCGAGTGCTATTTCTCTTTGTGCAGTTCTACCCTTATATAAAGCGGTAACAACAATAGAAGTTTTACCGACTTTTAAGGTATGAATCTTAACGGCGTCGCCTTCAACCGAAACGGTTGCAACCGACGTGTCTTTAGATTCAGCAGAAATAGTCGCCGAAACTTCACGGCCGTTGAAAGAAACCAGCGTTTCAACGCTGAAATTTTCATCGACGTAAAGTTTTGCGTCGTATTGGTCGAGTTCCAAAGAAGGATAGTTCGAAGAACGTGAAACGGCAACTTCACAAGTTGCGGTTAAATTGTTCTTATCCTTGACTGTGATAATTGCAGTACCTTGGTCGATTGCGGTAATTACACCTGCGCTCGATACGGTTGCAACACCTTCATCGCTACTTCTCCAAGTTAAACCTTGGGGAGCAGTGCCGTTTGAAAGTCTCGCAGTTAAGGTGAACGTTTCGTCTTCTTCAAGTTCGACGTGTTCAGAACCCAAAATGAGTTCTAAGTTGACACCCGAAGAAATACTTTCTTCGGACGTCGTGCCTGAGTCGTTTGTCAATCCGCATGAAGCCAAACAAATTGACAAAACGCCAATTAAGACTAATGATAACATCTTAATTTTTTTGCTCATGATTTTTCTCCTTTTTTTTTATTTTTAGAAAAGTCCGGAAATATCTCCGGTTTCCTTACTTAATGAAACACCTAAACTTCTCGCTTCGCTTATAAGCCTATTTTGAAGTTCGGTAAGTTCGTCGTAATCGAACTTGTCGGGATAAAGTTTATAAAGTAAATATCTAAACGTAAAACTTTCGAGATTTATTCTGTCGTGTAATTTAGTATATAAAGCAGGATCTTTTGTTTCGTATTTTTTAATCGTGTCGTATGCTTCGTCGATTATCGCAAGCATATCGTTAAGATAAGAATAAGACCAGTTCGCTTTATTTACCAAACTCGAAGACGTATTTATCGTATGACCTATATTTCTCTCGGTCGAAAGATATGCCATTTGAACTTTATACTTACCGTATAATTTCTTCATAACTTCGGATGCGTCTTTGAAATAGTTGTCGAAGAAATTATTTATAAGTTCGCCGACGTTAGCGTCGCAATCCCAAGAGAGTTTTGCTTGCAAATAAGATTCAAGTCGCCCGAAATCAACGGGAGTTGCCATATTGTATTGCGCCATATTGTAGTAAACGTGACCGCCAATACTCTTTACAAAACGAACGGAATCTTGCAACTGTTGAACGCTGTCGTAAGGTGCAAAATAGTCAGTAAAGTGAGTGCTGTACGCCCAATATGAGAAGTGTTTCGTAATCGTTTTCCATTTCTTAACGTTTTCAAATACATTTTGAGTTGCGTCGTTATATTCACCCGTATAAGTGGTTGAAAACGAAGAACAGTAAAGAACACCAAAATTTTCTTGAATGTCTATTGTATCGTCGAATACGACGTAATTACCGTCAGAATCTTTTACGGGATAGCCATTACTATCATATTTAACGGGACAAGTATTAGCCATACCGTAAGAGAACATATAAACGTAAACGTCTCTTGCGTGCTTATATCCGTTTTCAGCCTTATATTCTTCGTTTATTCTCTTTGTAAGTTCGTTTGTAAAACAAATAGCTTGTGTGGTGTAATACTCTTTTTCCGGCGATACATTACCACCCGTAACCAAATCATGTACTTCTTCCGTTTCACCTTTATAACGGCAACTGTCACAAGTACACCAAGTAGGACCGTCCATTTGAGTAAACGTAATTATATCTCTCGTATAATCTCTTTCAAGCATATCTATCATTTTGGGAACTAATACTTCCAAAATGCCTTCGGGGTCTCTCGTTAAACAAAGTTGACTGCCTGAAGGAGAGAACCAGTTTGGATGTTCGGCTTGAAATTCGCCTTTTGTGATATATTCCAAAGTGTTGTGGAACGGCGGGATATCATCTGCTCCAAAACCGCCGACGTAAACGTTGGTGAAAGTCATTTCTCTCATTCTGTTCATGAAATCTCCGCCCGCATAACCGGCAATTTCACCGTTTCCGCCTATTCTCAAATCGAAACTCGGGATATCTTTTACGTCGAACTTTTTCATCTTTGCGGATTTTGCAACTTTTTCAATATATATTTCGTCCACCGCATAAACTTCAAAGTTAAATTGTCCTGTTAAAAATTCGTAAACGCCGTACACGACGCCGCGATCCTCGCCGACGATAAACAGATTGCTGTCCACCGTCTTTACGACGAATCCTTCTTCGGGGATCGCCCCGACGTCGACACCCGCGTTCCCCGTAAATTTCGTGTTTCCCAGAACG
>JAZRYO010000236.1:0-3850 GCA_045600785.1 Christensenellaceae bacterium
CTTGCCTTGGCAAGCATTATGTATTTTGCTAACGCAAAACATTATGTACTTACTTCGTAAGTATAGTTTATGCCTCGCCATGTCGTCAGAATTTATCCAAAGGCAAAAGCGGAGGGAGCGACACGTTAAGAAAACAGTCCTGTGGACTGTTTTTAGTCAAAGCAGGCAGCAATCTACGATTGCAACGGAGCGACACGTTAAGAAAACAGTCCTGTGGACTGTTTTTAGTCCAAGCAGGCAGCAATCTACGATTGCAACGGAGCGACACGTTAAGAAAACAGTCCTGTGGACTGTTTTTATAGACCGCTTTCGTGTTTTGCATTTTTTTCATAGAAAGAAATAAATTTTTCTAATTTATAATAATCTTTTCTAATCCACTCCGCACTGTTTATATATTTCGATATAAAACCTGCGTGTTGTGCAATTACGGGCTTGTGAACGTTTTTATGAGGGAATAAAACGTCCATATCCAAATCGTTATAATTTATTACGATAGGAATACTTCCGTCTTCTTTTTGAAAGTCCAAAAAGTTTAACACACTGCCTTGTTCGTACAAAGCAAGATTATCTTGTTCGTTTAGAGCAGTCGCAATTTGTTTTATGGCGATATTCGAAGTCCAACAACCCCAGTCTCATAACTGCGTAGCATAAAAGGCGACGGGCAATAAACTTTTGTGCTTAAACTTGCCTATAGGTTCACTAAACATTCTTTTATAAGATTCTTCTAAATATTTTTTAATATTATCGTATCCCATTTTTTGCCTCCAAATATCAAATTACGAGTTATATTCGTTTGTTATTCAATTTTTCTAAATAAATAAGAGTAGCCCTTTTTTGCTTTTATCGGGAATGTCGTTTGTTGTTTGGAAAATTCAATAAGTTCATAGCCGTCGATTTTGTTTATTACGCAGTCGTTAAGGGTATATAAACTTAAATAACTTTCGTTTTCGTCGCAAACGATATCAAAATCAAATTTTACGCTGATACCGCTTTGTTTATAGAAATCACGTAAATTTTTCGTAGTGATATCGTGATTTTCTTTTGTAATCCAAAGATATGGTATTTTATTTTCAGTTAAAAAAGTTTTGATTTTTAAGAGTTTTTGCGTTTCAAACGGTGCAAAAACGATAAAGCACTTATACTTCGACGCAAGGTCGTAAAAGTCGTTTGCAACGTACATATCGAAACTTACGCCCGCCGATTCGAGTTGTTTAAGGGGGTTGCGTCCACTAAGCGACGGAGTAGCGTCGCTGATTATACTACCGTAATAGGCTTCTTCGTCCGTTAAAACGGCGACGTCTTTTTTAGACGATAAATCTTTATTAAGCGAGTCTTTTGAAACGGCGTTTAATTTGGCGAAAAGATTGTGATAGTCTTTATCGTTGTACCAACCGCCCCATAAATCGAACCACCAATACGAGTGAGAGTGGCATAGTGCCTTGCCGAAGTGATATTTACAAATTTCCAAAGATAACTCTCTGTTTGGTCCGAGCCAAAGCGGTGTTCTGTATGAGGGGTTATCGAATATGAATTTCGACAAGTCCGTTCGAGTGTCGTTTTCCGAAAAGAAAAGTTTTTTGTGTTTCAAAATAGATGCAACGGGGACCATATACGGATGCGGTTCGCCGACGTTTCTGTTCGTCCAATATCCGATAGGCGCACATAGAAAGTCAACGTCTTTCGAGTCTAATATTTTTTGTATTGCCGAGTGTCCGTATTCCCAACTCATATGATAATAGCAATAGCCGTAAAAAGAGCCGATAATCAACTTATTGCCCGTTATTTCTTTCAAAAAAGAAGAAAGTTCGCAAATTCTATTTGCAACCGTTTCGTTAAGATATCTATGGTATTCAGTTTCGGTATTTTCATATTTTTTATCGTTTACCAAAAGACTGAATTTTTCTCTGCTTCTTTTCCCGATAGAACCGTTAAAGTCTAACGTCATCCATTCTTCAGTCATTGCGTTTGCGATTTGATAACCGATAATATTTTTAGAATACGGTTTCGAGTGGATATATTCGATAACTTTTTTAATATCTTTTTTAACTTGTTCGAAATAAATATCACTCGATAAACAAACCCTTTGCTTTCCGCCGTTTAGTCCGTTGTCGTTCAACTCGTCGGGATTTTCGTTTTCCCATTGTTCGCTGACTTCGACGTATAATCTCGGGAAGATATATGCGTTTTTATTATTCTTGATTATCTTGTTTATCTTATAATCTATAACGCTTAACGAATCGTCCTTTTCCAAACACCCGTTAAAAAAAGATTCAAGGTGGGTGCCTTCGTTTATGCTTCTGTTATGGAAGGGTATGGATACGGAATATAAATTAAAATTCGCCTTGTGAAAATTATCGTAGTCCCCTTCTTCGTCGATATAGGTCAAATAACAGTCGGTCGGAATAATTTCGTTATTACATGATAATTTCGGAACGCCGTTTACTAATACGACTTTGGCTTCGTTTTCGATTTTTATTTTTTCGTTCATAATTTATCCCCAAATATGATTGTTTTTTTCATTAAATAATTTCATTGCCAACTTCACGGCACCGTCGGATAGAGAAATCGGAATTGTCGATACGTTGTCGTAGCCGTGTTCGTGTAAAACTTTTTTAAAAGCGGTATTAAATATTTCGCTTTCGGCGACGCTTCCCGTCAAAGCGATTTTTACGTTCTTTTCAAAACTTTTAGTCGCCATTAAAATGAGATTTGAAGCCTTTTTAACGTTCGTATAGATAATTTCTTTTGCTAATTCGTCGCCGTCGTTTGCCAACTCGATAACGTCTTTTGCAAACGACGCTATATATTTTTTGCCGTTTTTATAGATTTCCGAACACAATTCTCTTTCCTTTAATTCGGATTTTTTTTCTATCAAATCGAAAAGGGCAGAGTCTATATGAAATCCGTCTAAATTTGCGAAATAATATTTAAGAGCGTCCAGCCCTACGTTATATCCCGAACCGCCGTCGTCTAAAAGGTATCCCCAACCGCCAAAACAGTTAACCCGTCCGTTTTTGCGTTGCATAATGCTTATTCCCGTGCCGATTATCGCTACTATGCCGTCCGAATTTTCAAGTCCCGATATCAAGGCGTTATCTACGTCGCCCCTAAAATATATTTGCCTGAAATTCAAAGAAGATATTTCTTTAATAATATCGTCTTTATTCGAACAAGTACGAAGTCCGGATATTCCTGCGTATAGCACGATAGAATCGTATGAGATATTTGCGCATATATTCTTGATACCGTTTTTTAAGACTTCGACCGTCTTTTCCCAGCCGTAATCGTTGGGGTTGCTACTCGCCCCGACGTATCTTGTAAGGATATTGCCTTGTTCGTCCGATAGAGAATATTTGGTACTCGTTCCACCGCCGTCGATTCCGAGGAAATATATTTTATTGTGCGTTTCTAAAAGATAGTCGATTGAACAACCGAAAATTTTAGATATAGAATATAGGGTGTCGATAGTAGGTATTGATTTTCCCGACTCCCATTTGGCTATTGCTTTTTCGCTATAACAAAGTTTGTTCGCCAAATCTTTTTGAGTCAGTTTATTTCTTTTTCGAAGTAATTTTATATTTTGAGATACGGTTGATTTAAGATTCATTTTTTACCCCTTAATTTTGTTCTTCATACTCTTTATAAACTTCTCTAATCGTCATACCGCTTTTTATTTTTTCAAGAGCGACGTCATAGTCCATACCCGTCAAATCAACGCAAATTCTAACGCACCTGTCTAAAAGTTTTGCGTTCGTAGGGCTGACGTTAACCATTAAATTGCTAATGGTATATCCCATTTTTATCATAGATGCGGTTGTCAACATATTAAGGACCATTTTCGTTGCCGTTC
>JAZRYO010000237.1:0-1906 GCA_045600785.1 Christensenellaceae bacterium
GTCGATATTTATTTTCTTCTTTCAAATTTTTAATTTAAGAAAAAATTAGTCTTGGCGTAAACAGCCGAGACTTTTTTTTATACGTAGCATTTTGTATCAAGATTTTTTCTAAATTTCATTGTATAATACTTTTGGAGAGTGGATATGGACTATAAAGACGGTATTCAAGCGGTTATAGACTATATAGAAGAAAACATTACCGAAAGAATTACTATTGAAGACCTTTCTAAAATTGCATATTTTTCGCCATTTTATTTCCAAAGGGTATTTTACTCAGTTTGCGGAATAACCGTCGGCGAATATATACGAGAAAGAAGGCTTTCTCTTGCCGGCAAAGATTTGGCGGATAATGATATTAAAGTGATAGACGTCGCACTTAAATACTGTTATGAAACGCCCGAAAGTTTTTCAAGGGCATTTAGTAGTTTTCACGGCGTTTCGCCTTCGAAAGTCAAATTAGGTTCTAAATACAAATTTATAAGTCCGCTTTCCGTAAAAAAACAGTATGGAGAAATTAAGAAAATGGATTTTAGAATTGAAGAATTAGACGATTTTCAAGTCTTGGTAAAAAAACAAAAATTTACGAAAAATAAAGAGATTTGTGGGAGAGATATTACTGCGTTTTGGGCGCAAAGTGTGTCCGACGGAACTATAAATAGGTTAATACCTTACGTAAATAAGAATAATATTTTTAAGGATTCTATTATAGGTATTAGTTTAGAATATAAAGACGGAGAAAACGATTTTCCGTACGGAATAGGCGTTCATTATGGAGATAAACCTATAACGGACAAAGATTTTTATCTTACGACGATACCGAAGTCGACTTTCGTCGTTTTTCCGATTAAAGGAAGAATGCCCGACGTTTTTAGGGGTGTATATGAGTATTTATTTAACGACTTCTTTCCAAATAGCGAATATAGACCGACGGGAATTGAAATCGAAGCATATCCGTCAGACGACGTACAGTCGGACGAATATAGATGGGAACTTTGGTTCTCGGTAGAAAAGAAATAATTATAAAAGCCAACCTTTTGGGTTCACATCAGAAAGGTTGGCTTTATTTTATTTAATTAAGAATTTATCGTATCCGTCGAAAGAAAGTTCTGAGCTTAAAAACTCGGTTAAGCCCTTTATCATTTCGTCTAAATCGGGTAGATAAAACGTTTCGACGGCGGAGTGCATTGCAAGTTGCGGAAGTCCTATATCGACCGAACGAATTGAAACTTGGCTCGAACTTATCGCACCTAAAGTTCCACCGCAGGGAAGGTCGGAACGCATAAAGAAATCTTGATGTTTTGCCTTCGCTTTATCAAATACGGATTTAATTATTGCCGAAGAAAATGCGTCCGTCGTGTAGTTTTGGTTTGCATGGTGTTTAATAACTATTCCGTTTCCTAAAAGGACTCTTGATTTTGCGTCGGAAAGTTCGGGGTGATTTGGGTGAACGGCGTGTGCGTTGTCGTCGGAAACGATAAACGAATTTGCAAGCGATAAATCCAAATCAAAGTCAAGCGAAATAGAAATTCTCTTTAACGTATCGAATAAAAATTTTGATCCTGCGCCTTGTTTCGTTCCACTTCCGACTTCTTCGTTGTCGGCAACGAAAATTACCGATATATCCTTTGGTTTTGAGTTTATTAAACTTTCTACAGATGAATAAACACTCGTTAAATTGTCAATTCTCGGCGAAGATAAAAGTTTATCGCTTTCACCCGATAAAAACGGTTTTTGACTACTGACTAAATATAGGTCGAAATCTAAAATCTCGTCTTTTTTCGCAAAAGTTTTAAGTTCTTTATTTAATCCGTTTTCGTTTATTATATCTTCGATTGCCAAAGTGTCTATTTGTGGGTTTAATTTTACGCCGTCGTTTACAGTTCTGTTGAAATGAATTGCAACCGAC
>JAZRYO010000238.1:0-12066 GCA_045600785.1 Christensenellaceae bacterium
CCCCCCAGAAAACAATATCTTGTAGCTGAGAAAACTCCTTGACATAAGGAAAATTTTGGCATATAATTTTTAACCGTGAGGTGAAAATGAAGAAAATTGTAGCCGTCTTAACGGTGCTATGCATAGCGATATCTCTCGTCGCTTGCGGTAAAAAAACATACGACAATAACGGCACGACGGACACGCAGGAAAGCGTTTTGGAAAGCGAATTCATTTCGGAAACGGACGCACACGAAGGTGAAACGCTTATACTTGGCGGGTTTTACAAGTCGAATACGTCAAACGAATTTTATATCTACGACGAAAACGGACTTAAAAATTTTAATAAAGTAGCAAATTCGACTCTAACCGCATATTCGGGCGAATATTTCAAAAACTCGACCGTTATTTTGAAAGCGGATATCGACGCCGACCTTAATTGGATTCCTATATGTAGTGATGAAAAATTTATCGATACGACCATTGACGGCAACGGTCATTATATTTCCGGACTTAAATATTCTTCTACGGGAAAAACGATTGAAGGCAACGCTCCGCTTGGTTTTTTCGGTTGGGTATCGACAAACGTTTGCATTAAAAATTTAACCCTTAAAAACATTACGACGGTTAGCAAAGAACACGGCAAGTGGGTTGGCGCTATTGTCGGCTATCACAAGATGGGAAACCTTAAAATATCAAACGTCGTCGTTGACGGCGCATCGTTCTCGTTTAGTACCGAAAGCCCAAACCAAACTTCCTCTACGGCTAAAAAGATAGGCGGAATAATCGGCTTTTCGTGGGATATGAACGGGCTTTATTCTTCCGACCGTTATTCTTTAACAATCGAAAATTGCACGATTAAAAATTCAACGTTTTCGGGCAACGTTTCGGTATCGGGAATAGGCGGCTCGATATTTAATTATATGAACGATTTATACTCCGAACATATAAAAATAACGGGCAATAGCGTCGTTAACTGCACTTTTATAGCGTCGAAAGACAATGCGTTTACCGCATACACGAACGTTGAAACGGACGTAATCGACGACAATATAAACGACGCATTTTTTGAAAAATTCGGAAACAGCGAAAGTGGAAACAGTTATAGATACAGCGTTTAACGGCACATAAAATCAAGCCCCGTTGCAAATCGTTTTGCAACGGGGCTTTTCAATTTCTTTTTATTCTCTTTTTATTTTTGCAAAATTATAGGCATTGCGTCTTTTAAGAAAACGTCGTCTATATTTTCTATCTCTCCGTTATCAACCGACGACGTCAATCTTTCGTCGATAGGAAGTCTTGAAAGTACGGGTATAGAGTATTCTTCGGCTATTTTTTCTATTTTGCCTTTACCGTAAGGATAAATCTTTTCGCCACAGTTCGGGCAAGCGATATAACTCATATTTTCAACTATGCCCAAAATTTTAATATCCATCATATTTGCCATTTTAACCGCTTTTTCGACAATCATCGAAACAAGGTCTTGTGGGGTTGCGACGATAACTATTCCGTCGATAGGCAAAGATTGAAAAACGGTAAGCGGAACGTCGCCCGTCCCCGGAGGCATATCTACGTACATATAATCTACGTCTTCCCATAAAACGTCGGTATAAAACTGCTTGACCGCACCCGATATAACGGGTCCACGCCAAACGACCGGTTCTCCGTCTTCGTCAAGTAGTAAGTTCATAGACATTATTTTTATTCCTTGCGAAGATACTACGGGATATATACTTCCGTCTTCCGTACCGTACGCCTTTTCGGTTAGACCGAAAGCCTTCGGTATAGACGGTCCCGTAATATCGGCGTCTAAAATCCCGACTTTATAGCCTTGGCGCAAGGTGTTTACGGCGAGAAGGTCGCAAACCATTGATTTTCCGACTCCTCCTTTTCCGCTGACAACCGCTATCATTTTACCTATTTTAGTCGACGGTTTTGCCGTCGCCATAAAACTTTCTTTTCCGCATTTTTGACTACAACTTTCGCAATCGTGATTACATTCGCTCATTTTTCTTCTCCGTATAAATTCATTGATTTGTATCTGTCTTCACCGTCGGCAGAGATAAAAAGAATTCTACTGTTTGGATACATTTCGTCGAGTTCTTTGCAAGCGACGTATACCGCACCCGAAGAAATTCCCAACTTCAATCCGAATTTATTATATAATTCTTTGACGCCTTCTTCGGCTTCTTCGTCGGAAACGTCGATAACTATATCCAAAACGTCTTGGTCTAAAACTTCGGGAATAAAGTTTGCGCCTATCCCTTGTATTTTATGTTCTCCTACGCTTCCGCCGTTTAGAATAGCCGACGATAAAGGTTCGACTCCGACTATCAACGTTTCGTAGTCGTTATCCTTAAAGTATCTGCCTATTCCCGTCATCGTTCCGCCCGTTCCTATACCGCCGACGATAATATCTATATCGCCGTCGAAACAGTCTTCTATTTCGGGGGCGGTAGTTTCGTAATGTGCAACGACGTTGTCTTCGTTTGTGAATTGCCCGAGTATTACCGAGTTAGGCGTTCGATTTTTTATTTCTTCCGCCTTATCGATTGCACCTTGCATACCCTTTGATTTTTCGGTGATTACCACTTCTCCGCCATAAGATAAAATCATATCCGTTCTTTCTTTGGACATACCGTCCGGCATAACGATAACCGACTTATAGCCGAGTTTTTTCGCTATACAAGCGATTGCGATACCCGTGTTTCCGCTCGTCGGTTCTATGACCGTGCCACCGCTTTTGAGTTCGCCCCTTCGCTCTGCGCCCATTATCATATAAAGCGCAGTTCTCGACTTTATGCTACCCGATAAATTTCCGCCTTCTAATTTGACGAATATAGTATCCGTAAGCCTTTTGACTTCGGTGTTTGACACAAGGTCTATAAGGTCGCTACTTTTCATAAAATTTTACCGCCGTCTATCCTGATATTATTATACGATGAAAAGTCGGGTATTATTTCGGGTTCGGTGCAAGTTATTATCGTCTGCATTTTTTTAATTGCGTTTAATAACCTTTCACGGCGTTTACCGTCGAGTTCGCTCATTGCGTCGTCCAAAATGAGTACGGGATATTCGTTAAATCTCATATTAAAAATTTCGGCTTCGGCAAGTTTAAGCGCTATTGCGCACGTCCTTTGTTGACCTTGCGAACCGTAAGTTTTAACGTCTATACCGTCAACCTTCAATTTAAGGTCGTCCCTGTGCGGACCGACCGTAGTATGCCCTAACTGCATATCGTTTTCGTATCTTTCTTTAAGCGCAATTAAAAAATCTTCCTTGATTTTCTTTTCGTCGCCGAAAAAGTCGGTATCGCCCGCCACCTTAAATTCTTCTCCGTCGCCGGCAATTTGCCTATATGCGTCGAAGGCAAGGGGGGAAAGCAAAGATACGAACTCGTTTCTCTTTTTAATGATTTTCGCACCGACTTCGACTAAACTTTCGTCCCAAACGTTTAAGGTGTCTAAAATAAGTCCTTTATCTTGTTCTTTTAATAGATTGTTTCTTTGGGTTAATATCCTTTTATATACTTGAAGGGAATAAAAATACTCTCTGTCTAATTGCGATAAAGAAATATCCAAAAATCTTCTTCTGTCTTCTGGGGCGTCTTGAATTAAGCGGAGTTCCGCAGGGTTGAAAAACACCGAATTTATATTCCCCAAAAGTTCGCCTATTTTTTGCAAAGGGACGCCGTTTACCTTTATTTCCTTTTTCTTGTCGCCGAAAAGGTCGCAACTGACGCAAATTTCACCGTATTTGGAAATAGCAGTCGCCGAAACGCTTGCATTGTTTTCACCTTGCATTATCATTTGTTTATCTTTCGTCGCCCGTGGAGAATAACCCGTGCATAAGAAAAATATCGCTTCGACGGAGTTGGTTTTGCCCTGTGCGTTTCTTCCGCTGACGATATTTATACCGTTTTCGTATTCTATATCGGCGTTCTCGTAATTTCTGAAGTTTTTAAGGTGAAGATTTTTTATTATCATTTTTGAACTCAAACCCTTGCTTTTTTCAACGGTTTATTATATTATATATAATACATTAAAATTAGTAAAGTGTTTTTAAGGTCAAACGCCGTTAAAAACTTTTTTACAAAGGGAAATTATGGAAGGTTATGAAATTTTTTGGGAAAAGGCTTTGGAAGAATTGCAAACTACCGTCAGCCCTATCTCTTATTCCACTTACATCGCACAATTAAAACCTATCGACATAGTCGGCACTAAACTCGTCTTGGCGACGAAGTCCGAACTTTTTGCGTCCGAAGTCGCAAAAAGACTTTTGGATAAAATTATCGACGCACTTAAACATACGGGTACGGGCATTACCGATATCGAACTTTGCGTCGGGGACAGTAAGGAAGATTATTTGGCGAAAAAAGGATATTCGGTCCAAAGCGAAGAAGTAGAATCTACGCCCATAAACCCCAAATATACTTTTGATTCTTTCGTCGTCGGTCAATCGAACAGATATTTATACGCTGCGGCAAAAGCGGTTGCCGAAAACCCAAGCAACAGTTATAATCCTTTATTTATATACGGCGGAACGGGACTCGGTAAAACTCATATTATGCACGCTATTGCCAACCATATTAAGCAAAACAACCCTTTGCTTAACGTGCTTTACGCAACTTGCGAAAAATTTACGAGCGACCTTATCTCTACTCTCCGTCAAGGAAAGGCGTATTCTCAAGAAGGTATGGATTTTAGAAACAAGTATAGAAACGTTGACGTACTTTTAATCGACGACGTTCAGTTTTTGGCTAAAAAACAATCTACGCAAGAAGAATTTTTCCACACCTTTAACGCATTATACGAACAAAACAAGCAAATAGTTTTGTCGGCGGACTGCCACCCGAAAGAAATCGAACTTTTATCCGACAGATTGAAAACACGTTTCGAAGGCGGACTTATGGCGCAAGTTTTAACGCCCGACGTCGAAACGAAAATAGCAATACTTCAAAGAAAAGCCGAAACGAGAAAATATATGATTGACCTTGACGTCGCACTCTACCTTGCCGAAAATTCGGACGGGGACGTTCGTTCACTCGAAGGTATGTTAAATAAGGTTATTTTTGCGTCTATGCTTAAAGAAATGCCGATAACCGTCGAACTTGCGAAAGAAGCGCTTTTCGACAGCGTATCAAGTGAATCGAGAGAAGAAGTTTTAACACCCGACGATATAGTTGACGGCGTTTGTTCTTTCTTCAAAATTCAAAAGTCCGATTTAACAGGTAAGCGCAAAAACAAAGAAATCGTCGAACCAAGACAAATTTGCGCATATCTTATGACCGAACTTTTATCAGTTCCGTTAGATACCGTAGGTCAGGCACTCGGCGGAAGGGACCATACGACCGTTATCCATTCGAGAAACAAAATAGCCGAACTCGTTAAAGACAACACGAAAACCGCAACGACGGTAAACGATATTAAAAATTTGATTTTGAAGAAATAATATGCTTGAATTTATTGAAGACGAATTCGACGCCGTAGTTATAGGCGCAGGGCACGCAGGAGTAGAAGCGGCACTCGCACTCGCAAGACTCGGTCATAAAACCGCATTGACTTCGGTCAATTTGGACAATATTGCGTTTATGGCTTGCAACCCGTCGATAGGCGGAACGGCAAAAGGTCATTTAGTAAGAGAAATAGACGCTTTGGGCGGAGAAATGGGCATTAACGCAGATAAGGCGATGATGCAAATTAAAATGCTTAACCGTGGAAAAGGTTCTGCCGTTCAATCTCTCCGTTCGCAAGCCGACAAAATAAAATATCACGCCCTTATGAAACAAACGCTTGAAAACACACCAAACCTTTCGGTTATTCAATGCGAAGTTTCCGAAATTATTTTGGAAAACGGCAAAATTTCGGGGGTTAAAAACACTTTCGGCGGTATTTATAAATGCCGTTCGGTAGTCGTTGCAACGGGCGTATATCTAAACAGTAGAATAATCGCAGGCGAGTGGGAACAAAATATGGGCCCCGCAGGATTTGCGCCCGCAACCCGTTTAACCGAGAGTTTAATAAATCTCGGATTTAGAATAAGAAGGTTTAAGACGGGTACGCCCGCAAGACTCGACAAAAGGTCGATTGATTTTTCAAAACTCGAAATTCAAGACGGCGAAACGAAAGTTTATCCTTTTTCGTTTTTAACCGAAGGAATACCCGAAAAACAAGAGCCTTGTTATATAACTTACACCAACGAAGAAACGCATAAAATAATACTCGAAAATTTAGACCGTTCGCCGTTATATAACGGAAGTATTTTAAGTACGGGTCCGAGATATTGTCCGTCGATAGAAACGAAAGTCGTTAGATTTAAGGACAAGGAAAGACACCAAATATTTCTTGAACCCGAAGGATACAACACCAACGAAATTTACGTTCAAGGTATGTCGACTTCACTTCCGCACGACGTACAAAGGGCTATGTATAGAACGATTAAAGGGCTTGAACACTGCAAGTTTATGAGATACGCCTACGCTATCGAATACGACTGTATCGACAGTTTGGACTTAAAGCCGTCGCTTGAATTCAAGAAGGTTGACGGACTGTTTACGGCAGGTCAAATAAACGGCACGAGCGGATATGAAGAAGCCGCCGCACAAGGACTTATCGCAGGAATAAACTCGGCGAATTTTTTGGACGGCAAAAAACCTTTCGTTCTTAAAAGAGACGAAGCCTATATCGGCGTACTTATAGACGATTTGGTAACGAAAGGAACGAACGAACCTTACCGTATGATGACGTCGAGAGCGGAATACCGCCTGTTTTTAAGACAAGACAACGCCGATTCGAGATTGACCGAGAAAGGTCGTGAAATAGGACTCGTTTCCGATTTGAGATACGAAAAATATTTACAAAGAAAATCGCAAATAGAAAAGTTGACGAAAGAGATAAACGAGAATATGCCACCCAAAAAGGTAAAGAAGTTTATCGAAGAAAACGGTTACGGCGAAGTCAACGGCGGTATATCCGTCGCCGATATGATAAAGAGAAACATCCCCTTATCCTCGATTTGCGAAGAATTCGGATTGTATAGCGAATATCCTTACGATATTTTGGAAAGAGTCGAAACGGATATCAAGTACGAAGGATACCTAAAAAAAGGACTCGAACAAATAGAAAGAGCGAAAAAAATCGAAGAAAAAGAACTCCCTAAAGATATAGATTACACGCTTATTGCGGGACTAAGAAAGGAAGCGCAAGAAAAATTACAGCAAATTCGCCCCGAAAATTTAGGACAAGCGTCGAGAATATCGGGGGTTAGTCCCGCCGATATTACCGTGCTTATGGTTTACTTAAAATTGAGATATGAAAGTTGACGATAAAAAAATCGAAAAAGATGAAAAGCCCACGAAAAAAGTCCCCGTACGCCCCGTTAAAAAATCGCCGAACGACGATTTTAAGCGCAAGTATTTCGAACTGTACGACGACATTAAAATAAGTGATAGGCAAGATTGGTAATTATGAAAATAGTCATTTTAGAAAAAGACACTTTGGTCAATAATAACGACCTAAACTTCGACAAGTTTTTATCGCTCGGCGACGTTTCTATTTTCGACACGTTGCACGGCGAAGAACTTAAAAATGCGGTTAAAGACGCCGACGTCGTACTCATAAACAAAACGAAGTACGACAAGGAACTTTTTGCCGTTTCGAAGAATTTGAAGTTTTTGGGAATTTTCGCAACCGGCTATAACATAGTCGATTTGGAAGAAGCGAAAAAGAAAAACGTAGTCGTTTGCAATGCACCGAACTATTCTACCGATTCGGTTGCGCAACTTGCGTTCACCTTTATTTTAACTCTTGCGTCGTCAATTAAACGCTACGACGAGTCGGTCCAAAGCGGTGGTTGGATAAAAAGCGAAACGTTTTCTTATTTCCCATATCCTTTTACCGAACTTAAAGGTAAAACACTCGGTATATTCGGATACGGTCAAATAGGAAAGAAAGTCGCCGATATAGGTAAGGCGTTCGGTATGAAAATAATCGCCGTATGCCGTTCCGAAAAGCACGACGAAAACGTAGAATTCGTAAATAGGGACGAACTTTTTTCGAAAAGCGATTTTATATCCTTCCATTGTCCGTTGACCGAAGACACAAAAAAAATCGTAAACGAAAGGACTTTATCTCTAATGAAGCCGACGGCTTATTTGATTAACACTTCTCGTGGCGGTGTCATCGACGAAGTCGCTTTGGCAAACGCACTAAACAGCGGAAAAATAAGCGGGGCGGGATTAGACGTATTAACCGAAGAACCGATGAGTGATAATTGTCCTTTGAAAAACGCCAAAAACTGTTTTATTACGCCACATATCGCTTGGACGACTTTGGACGCAAGAAAGCGCCTTTTTGAAATAGTATATAATAATTTGAAATCGTTTTTGGACGGCAAAATAATAAATAAAGTAAATTAAGGGAGAAAATATGAAAATTAAGGACGGATTTGTTTTAAGAGAAGTCGGCGGAAAAAATTACGCCGTAGCAACGGGCGACGCTTTGACCGTGTTTAACGGTATGATATCGTTAAACGGAGTCGGTGCGTTTATTTTCAAACTTTTACAAGAAGAAACCGATAAAAACTCGGTCGTTTCGAAGATTTGCGAAGAATACGACGTCGAAAAAGAAAAAGCAGAACAAGACTTCGACAAATTCGTCGAACAACTTATTCCGCTTAAAATAATCGAAGAATAACAAAAAAGCACTTGAAATTTTCGAGTGCTTTTCTTTTTCTAAAAATAAACGGACTTACGAAAACGTAAGTCCGTTTATTCTTATTTGTTGAATTCGTCTTTGAAAGATTTGCTGAATTTTACAGCAGGCGATTTGCAAGCCGCAATATGCACTTTCTCACCGGTCGACGGATTGACGCCGTCTCTAGCCGACTTCTCTTTTAACGAAAAGGTTGCAAATCCGGAAATGTGAACGTATTCTCCTTTCTTCAAGCAGTCTGTAAGCGTGTCGAGAAACGCCGTAAAGGAATCTTCCGCTTCCTTAATTGTTACGCCGAGATTGTCGGCATATGCTCTAATAAATTCACTTTTGTTCATAATTTTCCTCCACCACTTTTTTTGGTTATATTCATTATATCATAACATGACCTAATTTTCAACCACTTTTCTAAAATTATTGTCATTTTTTGATAATTTATACCGCTTGACAAAATTTTTGTAGTGTATTAAACTTTATAATAGGTATTTGTTATGAAGAAAGATTATATTGATAAATTATCGCCGAAGTCGCCCGCAAAAAGAATTTCGACGTTGAAAATATTATTAAAAGATTTTAAGTATTTGTCGCAAGACGATGAACTTATTAACACGAATAGGTCTTTCCGTTCGATATACTCGTGTTATAAACACACTCCGTCTTACCTTATTTATCTCGCACACAAAAACGGATATTCGACCTTTTCGATTGTGGAAAACGCATCGCTTTCTTCGGCGTTCGAAGTCGTAAGATGCGGAGAGTTTTCCAAAATCCCTTATTATATAGGTGTGGAAACCGACGTTTTAGACCGCAAAGGCAAGATAATTACGGCAGGCATTATAGGCGTTCCGCATAAAAACGCTTGGAAATTAAATTCCGACCTTTTGCCCTACCGTATGAGTATAGACAATTATTCAAGCGAACTTCGAACTAAACTGAACGCTAAATTTAAGCCGTATTTTATTGAACTACCCGTTCCCGCTTGGTCTATTTTCTCGTCGGCGAAAATCGAAAGCGAAGACGATTTGTATTTATCTCTCGCAAGAAAGATTACCGACAAGTTTATGGAAAAAGACGGAGTTTTGGACTTTTTGAAATTCGAATTAAAACTGACGCTTACGGAATTAGATATTAAAATTTTCGATGAGTTCTTATCTAACTCATATCTTTTCGGACTTGCAAATATATTAAAAGAAAAATTGTCGCTTGACCTACCAAAAAGAAAGTTAGACCCCGTAAGTTCCTTCGTGTCCCTATCTAAAAAACACGGCGGACTTTCGTTTTTAAGTTATAACGGCGAAAAAATCGATTGCTTTTTAGCAAACGCCAAACTACTCGGTTTTAACTGCGTGTCTATCGACCTTGAAAATTTCCCGAACGTAGATTTAGACGACTACTACGAAAAAAGCATTAAACAAGGACTCCTTCCGATAGTCAGACAAGTTTATAACGATAATCTTTATCCTTCGACCTTTGCTTTCGAATCCTTGGAAACGGCACAAAAGTTCAAGGAAACGAACTACGCCGTAATAGGACACGAAATAGCGTCGTCGATAAATTTGCCCGACGGGCTTTTCTCGGAAGAATCGATAAACACGACGCCCGACCTTAAAAAGAGAATTAAACTTTTTTCGTCGATAGGCAATAAGCAAAGTATAAAAATTTAATTTCACGTCAATAATTCTCACACGTTTAGTGTGGGAATTTTTTTATGCGAAAAATTATTTTAACGACTTTTTGTTTTATATGTTTTATTCTATCGTCTATGTATTCGGTAGGCGATATTTTGCCCTTCGGTAAAAATAAAACGGTTTATATAAACTCGTCGTCGTCAAATGCGGTAAGAACGGACTACTCTAAACCTATTCCGAACTTTAAGATAAAAGGCGAGTCGTTTTATGCGACTAAAAACGAAGAAAAACGGCTTTTAAGAACTTATATGGCGACTTTCGTCTTTTCGGAAGACGGAGAAAACTATCGTTCGGAATATTACTATACACCGTTAATTCATAACTGCGTGATAATAAAAGGCAAAAAAATAAATATTCACGTCGTCAAAAAAAACGACGTTATTAAAATAGGAACACCTTTTATTTTCGAAGGTTATTAAACCCGTATAAAAAAATTTTTTAAGTCAATAATCAAATTATCGGCAAGTTAATTGCCAACGGAGGAACAAAATTTATGTCAGAAAAAACAAAGCAAAGTGCGTCCGAATTTTTGAAGAAGAACGCCTACCTACTCGTTATAGGCTTAACCTTTTTAATAGTCGCAACGGTAATTTTAATTTCGGCGGTAAAATCGGACTCTAACGCCGTAGAAGTTTCTAAAACCACTACGAGTGAAAGACAAACGACGTCCGAAAAGACTTCGTCGTCCGAAAGAGAATCGACTTCCGATTCCGAAAGTGGCGGTACTTCGACCAAAATTACTTTTCAATCGCCACTTAACGAGTGTACCGTACTTAAAGACTACACTTCTTCAACGGTAGTATTTAACCAAACTCTCGGAGTTTATACCGGACACATGGGCATTGATTTTTTAGGTGAAGAAGGAGACGAAGTTTTCGCAGTTTGCGACGGAAAAATCGAAAGCATCGAAACGTCGTATCTTCAAGGTTCGACTATTACCATCGACCACGGCAACGGACTTAAAACCTATTATAACTCGATAGAACCCGACGAAAATTTACGCCAAGGTCAAACGGTCGTAAAAGGTCAAACGATAGGATACGTTTCGGACAACAACCGTCAAGAATATAAAGACGGTCCGCACCTTCACTTCGAAGTCGAAAAGGACGGCGAAAGGGTTGACCCTTCGACTTATCTTACGCTTTCGAATAAATAAGGCTTTTTTGAAAACAAAATAAACACTTCAAAAGTTTTTAGTAATTCATACTAAACTTTTGGGGTGTTTTTTTTCGTAAACTCTTTATTTTTTCAAGGCGCTGTGGTAAAATAAGAATATGCCTATTTTCGATTATAAATGTAAAAAATGTAATAAGGTTTTTCAAAAATTCGTCAAAAAGTACGACGAAGAAGTTTTTTGCCCTACCTGCAACCAAAAAGCCGAGAAAAGTTTTAGCGGTGAAATGTATTCGTCAACGGGCAAAAAGACGGTAAAATGCACGGGGAACTGCAAAACTTGCGGTGGGTGCAGATGAATAAACCTTATTTTTAAGAAAAATAGTATTATATATTATTTTAAGTAAGTAAAACATTGACAAAAACGTTTTTTAATGCTAAAATTTTATAGACTATAAACTTTATTAGCGTTAAAACGCTACGGAGCAAAAAAAATGAAAAAGATTGTATCTTTAATTACGGCAATTTTATTCGTTGCGACTACGTTATTTTGCTTGGTATCTTGCAAAGACGAT
>JAZRYO010000239.1:0-1621 GCA_045600785.1 Christensenellaceae bacterium
TTTAAGGGCAGATATGAATAAAAGACCTGTTTGTTTATTTATTATGGACGGCTACGCTTTAACCGACGAGAAAAAAGGCAATGCTATCGACATTGCAAACGTAGGCGTTATAAAAGATTTAATGAAGAACTATCCTTCTACGACTCTCGGTGCAAGCGGACTATCCGTAGGACTTCCCGACGGTCAAATGGGAAACAGCGAAGTCGGACACTTGAATATGGGAGCGGGAAGAATAGTTTATCAAGACTTAACGAGAATTACGAAGTCCATATCGGACGGTGATTTCTTTGAAAATCCCGAACTTATAAAGGCTATGGATAACGCCAAAAACTCGGGCAAGAAATTACACCTTTACGGTTTATTATCGTCGGGTGGAGTACATAGTCATATAACTCATCTTTTCGCACTTTTGAAAATGGCGAAAGAAAGGGGATTAAAAGACGTTTTCGTTCACGCATTTTTGGACGGTAGGGACGTTCCCCCGTCAAGCGGAATAGATTTTGTCAAGGAACTCGAAACCGAAATGAAAAAAGTAGGCGTCGGTAAAATTGCGTCCGTTGGCGGAAGATATTACGTTATGGATAGAGATAACCGTTGGGAAAGAGTCGAAAAGGCGTACGATATGTTGACGGTTGGCAACGGTGAAAAGGCGGATAGTGCCGTTTCGGCGGTTGAAAACAGTTATAGTAAGGGTACGACTGACGAATTCGTTTTACCGACTAACGTTTGCGAAAACGGTAAGCCTATCGGTTTAATCGAAAAAGGCGACTCGGTTATTTTCTTTAATTTCAGACCTGATAGAGCGAGAGAAATAACGAGAGCGTTTACTGAGCCTGATTTTGACGGCTTTGAAAGAAAAAGCGGATATTTGGGTTTAACTTACGTAGGATTTACGAAGTACGACGAAACGTTTACTCACTCGTCGATTGCTTTCAAAAAGCAAGAATTACATAACACGTTAGGTAAATATTTATCTTCCAAAGGATATACTCAACTCCGTATTGCCGAAACGGAAAAATATGCGCACGTAACCTTTTTCTTTAACGGCGGTATCGAAGCACCGGAAAAGAACGAGATTAGAGATTTAATCAATTCCCCAAAGGTTGCTACGTATGATTTGCAACCTGAAATGAGTGCATATCTCGTAACCGACAAGGTTTTGGAAGAAATCAAATCGGATAAGTTCGACGTAATTATATTGAATTACGCAAACTGCGATATGGTCGGTCATACGGGAGTTTTAGACGCCGCCGTAAAAGCGGTTAAGACGGTTGAAGAATGTATCAAGAAGATTTCCGACGCCGTGCTTGAAAAAGGCGGTTGCTGTTTGATTACGGCAGACCACGGAAACGCAGATAAAATGATAGATACAAGCGGAGAACCGTTTACGGCGCACACGACCAACCGTGTTCCGTTTATATTAGTCGGCGACGGATTTAAGGACGTACAACTTCGTTCCGACGGTATCTTGGCAGACATTGCACCTACGCTTTTAACGGTTATGGGAGAGAGTATTCCCGAAGAAATGACGGGTAAATGTTTAATTAAATAATTCTTTTATATAAAAATGCTTGATTTATATAAAATATTATGATAAAATAAACAAGAAATTTGTAAAAAT
>JAZRYO010000240.1:0-5296 GCA_045600785.1 Christensenellaceae bacterium
TGATATAGATTTTTATGTCGATTTTTGTTATAATAAATATATAGGCAAATAAGGATATTTTTTATGTTGGAAACTGAAAGATTAACGATACAACTTGCAACGGACGACGAGATAGAAAATATGATATCTACCGAAACGGTAGAAGAATTAAAAATCGCATACGGGGAAATGCTTGCGGGGTGCAAAAAAGAACCTTGCAATCGAAAGTGGTATGCGCCGTGGATAATAAGACTAAAATTAGGCGAAAAGATAGGTGATATGTGTTTTAAGGGACTATCGGAAAACGGTATGGTCGAAATAGGATACGGTCTTTACGACGGCTTTCACGGAAAAGGATATATGACCGAGGCAGTTCGAGAAATGGTCAAATGGGCATCTGAACAATCTATGGTAAAACGTATCGAAGCGGAAACCATCGAAGAAAATTTTGCGTCGAAAAGGGTACTTGAAAAGGCGGGATTTATACCCACGGGCGAAATAGGGGAAGAAGGTCCGAGATACGTCTATATTAAATAACGTCGTTTTAATAAGAGTATATATGTGCATTTGAAAAGCCGTACGATTAACGAACACAAAAAAGGGGAAAATTAATGTGATAAATACCGATTATAAAATAGAAGGAATAGAATACCTTTTGGACAAAAGTTGTATTTTGGAAAGATACTATCCGCTAATCGACTTTAAGGATAAAATACTTTTGAAATTAAAAGCGTTTGGGTGTGAACGAAAAAGCGACGCATATAATTTATCGAACGAAAAGTTGGCGGATATAGGCTTTGACGACGTAGGTTATATTAACCTTTTCAAAAGATTCTTATGCCTATACGACATAAATAAAAATAAAATGAAAGAGTTAGAAAAACTTAAACTTTTAGACGGCGAGAAAAATGCTTTTCACGAACTTTATTTACTCCCCGGTGTGAAACAAACCCGTGCCAAACTTTATTATCTTTCGGGATATAAAACGTTATTAGACGTTGCGAATTCATCCAAAGAAGAAATAATAGAAAGGACGAAAAACACGGTTTCAAAATTCGGACTTTTATGTTCGATTCCGCTTCCAAAAGAAGCGAGAACGCACGTTGCCGTCGCAAAGGCTTTTACTTTATAATGCCTATTTAACGGACTTATACGGGCATTTATTGTTGAATTATAGGTAAATTTATGTGTACTACGTTTATAAAAAAAGGAAAAGATTTAATCTACGGATATAATCTCGATATAGACGAAAAGCAATATAACTTTTCTCTTTATAAAACCGACAAACTTTTTTCGGTAGGGATAAAAATAGGTTCAACGCTTTATTATACTCACGGCATAACTTCCGACGGTGTTTTCGGTAATTTGCCGTATATGAACGGAGAAGAATTTATTCCGCCGAAAAATTCGAGTAGGGCAAGAATAGACTTACTCGTCAACAGATTACTCCGTGGCAAATATTCTTTTTCCGACGTTGAAAAAATATTAAATGAAAAGGTAATAGTAAGCCCACCGAAAGCAAGTATGCACTCGCTACTTTGCAGTAAAGACGGCAAGGTTATTATCGTCGAACCGAAATACGGGAACAAAGAAGTAAGTGGCGATTACGTTTGCCTAACGAATTTTCCGGTTTTAACAAAACTTGAAAATTACGATAACGTCTTTTACGGCAAAGACCGTTATGATACGGTAAACGACGTTTTGTCTAAATTTTCTGCCGACTTTACCGCAAAAGACGGACTTAATCTTTTGAATTTAGTTAAGCAAACGGGCAGGTGGGGAACTAAAATTTCCTTCGTCTATTCAAAAAACGATAACGCCGTGTATTACACCTTAAACGGCGATTTTGATAACGTATATATTCATTATTTCAAAAAAGGTGTTTAATTTAGCATAGGATAATATGTGCAAGCATTAAAACGATAAAAAGGGGATATCCTTTTTTTTTATGAAATTTTTTGACTTAATTCGTTTTGGGATATATAATGTTAAAGGTGATAATATGGAAGTACATACTATAAGTCCTATCTTTGACAAAAATTCGAAAATTTTAATTTTAGGCAGTTTTCCGTCGGTCAAATCGAGAGAACAAGGGTTTTTCTACGGGCATCCGCAAAATAGGTTTTGGCGTGTTTTATCCGCCGTTTTTAATGAAAATTTACCTACGACGATTGACGAGAAGAAAGAATTTTTGCTTAAAAATAAAATTGCCGTTTGGGACGTTATTCAATCGTGCGATATTGACGGCAGTTCGGATAATTCTATAAAAAACGTCTGTCCTAACGACTTGACGAAGATTTTACCATATACGAAAATCACCCGTATTTTCGTAAACGGGAAGACGGCGGAAAATTATTATAAAACGTATATGGAGAAACAAGTCGGCGTATCGGCAACGCTTTTGCCGTCAACGAGTCCCGCAAACGCCGTTTGGTCCTTTCAAAAACTTGCGGACAAATGGAAGGAACTTATAAAATAATCTTAATATAATACACACAATTTGTTAATTATTAAAGAAATATTCGTATTGACAAAACGGTATTTAATGTTATAATAATTAAATAGGCAAGGAGAAGAATATGAAAGCGATTTACAAGCAAAATACAGCGAATTATCCAAGGCTTAAAACCGATACGTTGTTTGCCGATTACGGCAACAAATTTTCGTTCGGCGGATTTGTTGACGAGAACATAAGGTTTATAGAAGGTTTTCAACTTTTATCCAACGAAGTATGGGAAAGATTCGTTCATCAATTCGAAATAAATTCCGACGTTAAGGATTTTGGGTGGAGGTGCGAATATTGGGGTAAAATGATGCGTGGCGCTTGTTTTACTTATTCTTACACCAAAAATCCGAAACTCAAAAACGTTCTTATAAAAACGGTAAAAGATATGCTTGCCGTTCAAAAGAAAACGGGTAAATTATCGACCTATAATAAATCTACTGAATATAACGGTTGGGACTTGTGGGGAAGAAAATACGTTCTTCTCGGTATGCAATACTTTTTGGAAATATCCACGGATAAGTCGTTTAACGACCAAATTATCGAAAGTATGTGTAAACAAGTCGACGATATAATGGAAGATATAGGTTTAGAAAAAGACGGTAAAAAACGTATTACGCTTGCATCACAGCATTGGTACGGACTTAATTCGTCGTCGATACTCGAACCTATCGTAAGGCTTTATTCGTTAACAAAAAAACAAAAGTATTTTGATTTTGCAAAGTACATAGTCGATGAAGGCGGAATGTTCGTCGATAACCTTTGGGACTTGGCGATAGAAGACAAATTATATCCCTATCAATATCCGACGACGAAAGCCTATGAAATGACTTCGTGTTTCGAAGGACTTTTGGAATTTTACAGAATTACGGGCATAGAGAAATACCGCATTGCAGTTATAAACTTTGCAAACAAGGTTTTGGAAAGCGACTTTACGATTATAGGTTCGTCGGGTTGTACTCACGAACTTTTCGACCACTCGACCGTAAGACAAGCAAATACGAATAATCATTTTATAATGCAAGAGACTTGCGTTACCGTAACGCTAATGAAGTTTATGTATCAACTCAACTTGTTGACGGGTGACGTAAGATACGTGGACGCTTTTGAACGTTCAATGTATAACGCATATTTCGGTGCGATAAACACCGATAAAGTCATAGGCGAAAATATTCTTAATAATGCCGAGTTAAAAGGTGCGATTTTCGAACCTTTGCCGTTCGACAGTTATAGTCCTTTAACCGCAGGAGTTAGGGGAAAAGCGATAGGTGGGCTTAAAGTTATGCCCGATAAACACTACTACGGTTGTTGCGCTTGTATAGGCTCGGCGGGGAACGGGCTTATTCCCAAAATGGCATTACTTTCTTTTGAGAACGGTTTTGCGGTAAACCTTTATATAAACGGCAAAATTCAAACGAAAACCCCCAAAGGACAACGTATAAGCGTTTTAACCGAAACCGAATATCCTAAAACGGATAGTGTTAAAATAACTTTGGAACTTGAAAATCCCGAAGAATTTACAATATCGCTTCGAAATCCGTCTTGGAGTGAAAAGACGAAAGTTTTCGTAAACGGTAAAAAAGTTAAAGTTTGCGACGGATATATTAAAATCACGAGAACGTGGGAAGTCGGCGACGAGATAAAATTATCTCTCGATTTAAGAACTCGTGCAATTCGTCCTATTCCTTACGGCAGTCAGGTATTGATGACTAAATTCGTATGGAGTTGCCACGACGCAGTGCCTCTATACGACGAAGAAGACACGAAGGCAAAAAATCATATTGCGCTTATGCGTGGTCCTATCGTTTTGGCACAAGACGGTAGGCTTGGGGTTGACGTTGATGCACCTTGTGAAATCAAGGTAAAAAAAGGTTTTGTCAGCGTTAAACTTCCCGACGTTGATACTGCGCCGTATAAACACGTTTTAGAAGTTCAAGTACCGCTTAAAAACGGTAAAACGATGACTTTGACCGATTATTCATCGGCGGGGAAAACCTTCTCGGACGAAAGCAAAATGGCGGCTTGGATTTTAACCAAATAAGGAGTAAAATGGACAACAAATACGAATACGTCGAAAACTTCAAGAAGTTTGGACTCGGAATGTTTAATCATTTCGGACTATACAGTATAATAGGTAAGGGCGAGTGGTTTTTTCACACACACAAATTAAGTGCCGAAGAATACAACTCAAATATCGACAATTTCGACGTCGATAAAAATTGGGCGGAAGAACTCGTAAAGACGGCAAGGGAAGCGGGCGCAAAATACATAACGCTTACGACAAGACACCACGACGGATTTTCTTTATACGACACCAAAGGACTTTCTACCTTCGACGCACCGCATTCAAAATGTAAAAGAGATTTAATCAAAGAGTTCGTCGATGCTTGTAATAATGGCGGAATAATTCCTATGTTTTATCACACTCTTTTGGACTGGCATAACGAAGATTATAATAACGACTTTGAAAAATATATCGATTACCTTATTAAAAGTATAGAAATTCTTTGCACGTCTTACGGAAAGATAGGCGGATTTTGGTTCGATGGATTTTGGGATAAGCCCGACGCCGACTGGCAGTTCGATAGGTTATATGCGACCATTAGAAAATATCAACCGACGGCAATGATAATAAACAATACCGGACTTCAAGACAGGGGTGCGGTCGGACATAAAGAAATCGATAGCGTAACTTTCGAAAGGGGAAAGCCGTTTTTCCCGAAGTCCGAAAGAGTGATAGCGGGAGAAGTTTGCGACGTAATCACAGACCATTGGGGATATGCCGAAAACGATTTAAGTTTGAAACCCCCTAAA
>JAZRYO010000241.1:0-14174 GCA_045600785.1 Christensenellaceae bacterium
ATATTAAAGGGAATAATAACGGCGATAATTATAACACTTGCTTCGGTTTTACTTTTTGCGCTTATATTGACGCTTGCGAATATAACCGACGGAGCGATAAAACCCGTAAATCAGTTTATTAAACTCGTCGCTATTTTCGGAGGTTGTTTACTTTCGGTCAAATGCGAAAGGGGTTTTGTAAAAGGTGCGTTAATCGGCGGAACTTCGACGATAATCACTTTTTTGCTTTTCGGTATGATAGCGGGAAAGTTAGGAACTTTCTTGATTTTTTTAATCGATTTGGTTTGCGGAGCGTTAATGGGCGGACTGTCGGGAGCGATAAGCGTCAATCTTCCGTGCAAAAACAGATAAAGATTTTATTCGGGACGGCGTTGCCGTCCTTTTTTTGTCTAAAAATTAGAAAATTTTCGGTTTTTTCGTTGACTTGAAAGCATATTTATTATATAATACAAAAGTATACAAGTGTTTTTATGCGTGCGTGCGTATAATAAACACGAATTTAGGCACTAATGCTTATATAGGAGGCAATAATGAGTAAGACGAAGTCAATTATTTTTCTTACGCTTATTTCGGTACTCGTTTTGGTGATGGGATTTTTCACGTTTGCACAATTCCCGATGAAGAACCCCATTAAAGGAAAAGTCTACGATTACAAAGGATTTTTCGGTTCAATCGAAAGGGGTATCGATTTGGAAGGAGGCTTTTGCGTCGTAATGACGCCGAAGGAAAACGTTGCAAGTCAAGAAGACTACGACGCAGTTATCGAAGCCATTGAACAAAGATTAGAAGACGCTGGATACAGCGAATATTCTATAACCCGTCAAAATACAGGTGAAGGTTCGGATTCTCTCCGTATCGAAATCCCGGACGACGGAAACAGCGATATCGACGATATTATGCAACTTGTCGGAAACCAAGGTTTACTTACTTTCCAAAACGACAATCACGTTTATTTGGAAGGTAACGAAGACATAATCTCGGCGAGTGTAGGATTTGACGAAAACGGAAACTACTGTATTAACTTAGAGTTCACACCGCAAGGTCAAAAGAAGTTCTACAATGCGACGAACGAGATTAAGGACAAGTCCGACAATAAACTTTACATTTACGTCGGAGAAAAACTCGTTTCTAATCCTACGGTTAGCACGGCAATATCGGGCAATGCGATAATAACGGGTAATTTCACTCAACAAGAAGCGCAAACGATAGCGTCGATTATCAAGTCGGGTGCGCTTTCCATTAACTTCGATATATCCGAAGCGAGAGAAATGAGTGCAACTCTTGGCGACGACGTCGTAAACAAAGCGGTTATGGCTGCGGGAATAGGTATCTTAATCATTTTTGCGATTTTGATATTATTCTACGGCGGAATGGGAATTGCAGCGTCCATTGCGCTTATGTTTTACGTTTGCTTATACGTAATCGTACTTTGGGCGTTCCCGTGGGTACAACTTACTCTTCCCGGAATTGCGGGTATCATACTTTCAATAGGTATGGCGGTTGACGCTAACGTCGTTATATTCGACAGAGTTAAAGAAGAATACAATAACGGTAAGACGGTAACTTCGGCTATCACTTACGGATTTAGAAGGGCAATAGTTACGGTATTAGACTCTAACGTCACTACGATACTTGCGGCTATCGTTCTTTGGATACTTTGTAGCGGTTCGATAAAAGGATTTGCGATTACCTTATTCTTGGGAACTTTGATATCTTTACTTTCGGCGATTTTCGTAACCAGACTTTTAATTAACGTATTAAGACCGCTTGCGAAAGACGAAGAGAGATTCTTAAATCTTACAAGGAGGGATGCGTAAATGTTGAACTTATCTTTTAAGGGAAAGAATTTCCACATTTTCGAGAAATTTTTAATCAGTGCAATTATAGCCGGCGTAGTTTTCTTAACGGGACTCGGCTTTATGATATTCAAAGGTATGAATATCGGTATCGAATTCAGTGGTGGTGCGATACTTACCGTTGAAGTTGACGATACGGCGGAAGGTTTTAACAAATCGTCTTTTGAAGACACTTATAAATCTTGGCTTCGTGATAAAGGATACACCGTAAACGACACCGTCCAAACGATAGGCGATAACGGATACGAATTCCGTATTTCCGATAAGTCCAAAGATTTAACGAACTCCGAAATCGAAGACCTTTGCGACGAATTCAAGGCAAAACTTTCAGAAGACTTGAACGACGAAACGGTAGAAGTCAGAAAGCAATTCGTAGATAACAGAGTTATGCTTGCAAACGTCAGGACCTATTCAATAGCGGTTGCGGTTGCAATAGTCGTAATACTTATCTACATTGCAATAAGATTTACTTGGATATCTGGTTTAGCGGCAGTAATCGCCCTTATTCACGATTCGCTTATAATGATAGCGTTAACGACGATTTTCTATATACCCGTCAATGCCACGTTCATTGCGGCGGTCGTAACGATTTTAGGTTATTCGATTAACGCCACGATAGTTATTTTCGATAGAGTAAGAGAACTTTTATCTACTCCTTCGCTTAAAGACGCTACCGACGGTGAAATAGTAAACGAAGCGATAATGGATACTTTGTCAAGGTCGATATTGACGACTTTAACTACTTTGGTTATGATAGTACTTCTTGCTATCTTCGGCAATTCGTCGATAAGAGAATTTGCCCTTCCGATAATCTTCGGTTTAATAGCAGGTGGTTTCTCGTCGGTATTCTTATCGGCACCTTTGTGGGTATATTTAAGAAAACTTTTCAAACAGGCTAACGTAAAGTCCAACAAAAAGAAAAGTAAAAAAGCAAATGCGTAAATTAAAAACTATTAAGGCGGGCGGACGGTAATCTGTCCGCCTTTTGCGTAAAATAAGATGATTAAGGCAAAAGAGAAAAGATTATATCCCGAAAATTTAATAAGAGATTTTTCAAAGAGTTTAGGACTGTCTTTTCGATTTTCCGAACTTTTGATAAGCCGTGGAATAGATACGCTTGAAAAGGCAAAAACCTTTTTAAGTCCCAAAACCGCCAACCTTTCCGACCCGTATTTATTGAAGGGTATAAAAGAAAGCGTTGAAAGAATAAAGCGAGCGAAAGACAACGGCGAAACGGTCGTTGTTTACGGCGACTACGATGCCGACGGTATTACGGCAACTACGATACTTTCCAAATGTCTTTTAGAATACGGCATAAGAAAGGTTATCCCCGTAATTCCCGAACGAGAAGACGGGTACGGGCTTTCTATCGACGTTTTGGAAAGGTTTTTAGACGA
The DNA here is from genome assembly GCA_045600785.1 of Christensenellaceae bacterium. Classification (GTDB taxonomy): domain Bacteria; phylum Bacillota; class Clostridia; order Christensenellales; family Borkfalkiaceae; genus UBA10281. The sequence goes on from JAZRYO010000241.1 coordinate 3,254, forward strand.
AGACGATAACCCCGAACTTTTAATCACGGTCGATTGCGGAATATCCGCCGTCAAAGAAGTTATGGAACTTCAAGATTTAGATATAGACGTCATTATAACCGACCACCACGAAATACCCGACGAAATTCCGTCAACTACGGTTGTAAACTGTAAATTAGACGGGGAATTATTCGACGGTCTTTGCGGTGCGGGAGTCGCCTATAAACTTTGTTATGCTTTAATCGGCGAGAAGGCAAATAAATATTTAGACTTGGTTGCGATAGCGACCGTTGCCGACAATATGCCGATTTTGGGCGAAAACCGAATTATAGTAAGCCATGGATTAGAGCTTATGAAAAGCGGAAGGTGTCAACCGTCCGTAAACACTCTTATATCGTCGGCAGGTATGAAAGAGTTTACGACTTCGGGAATAGGCTATGCGTTAGCGCCGAGAATAAATGCGGCGGGAAGAATGGGCAACGCATATTCGGCACTTGAACTTTTCTTAACCGACGACGAAAGGAAAAGACAAGAACTTGCGACTAAACTTCAAGAATATAACGTTAAACGACAAATAAGTTGCGACGAATTATATCAAGACGCCAAAAGTCGTCTAAAAGATAAAGTACGTAAAAGAGTTATAGTTTTGTTTGGAGAAAAATGGAAAACGGGATTACTCGGAATAGTCGCCGCAAAACTTTGTGAAGAATATTTTAAGCCCGTTATACTTTTTACCGAAAGGGACGGCGTTCTTCACGGTAGCGCAAGGTCAATTCAGTCGGTAAATATCTTTAAGGCGATAAGCGAAGTAAAGGAATATACCGTCGAATTCGGCGGACACTCGCAAGCGGCGGGCGTCAGCGTCGAAAAGGATAAACTCGAAAAATTCGAAAACGCTTTGGACGATTATTTGAAAAACAATTACGTCGTATCCGATTTCAAAAAGACGACCGAAGTCGAAGAAATATTAACCGATAAATTCAGTATGGAGTTCGCCAAAGAGATAGAACTTTTAGAGCCTTGCGGAGCGGGGAATAAAAAACCGTTGTTTGCGGTAAACGTCGGAAGCGTTTTGGCAAACGTTACGAAGGCGGGTTCTACCCACGTTTTAATTACGACCGATTATATAGATATGATATACTTCGGCGGATACCAAAAACTTCCTTTACTATTGTCCCCCGTATCGAAGACCATAGTTTTCGAGTCAAACGTTTCAACCTTTAACGGAAGGGAATACTTAAAAGGAACTGTCAAAGAGATTTCGACCGAATATAAAGACGGCGACGAAGAAAAGGCGACGATACTCGGACAAAACTTAAATCTTCTTCTAAACTCGAAAGGCGATGCAAAGACGATTAAAAAAGAAGACGCACAAGATATAATAAATAGGTGTATTAGCGACGTATACGGCACTTTATTCGTTTTATACAATCCCGAAAACCACAACAAATATAAAGGTTTGGAGAATTTCGAAAGTTCGGTATATTCTCCTAATTTAAGCGGAAACGTCAACTGTTTATGCTACGGATTTTCAGGTCAGAACGCCAATGAGTACGATAAAATAGTATATCTCGATAGTCCGCTTCAAATTCCGCAATTTAAGGGCGAAAGTTTTGTTGTTGACGAATTAGACGGATTCGTGAACTTTGATTTATCGACGGATAGAGAAATTTTCAAAAATATTTTTATAGAAATAAAGAAACTCGGAAATTCTTCGTTTGATACGATACGACTAAAAAGATGCGGAAATTTAGATTATAGTATATTTGAAATAGAATTTGCGATAAAAGTCTTTTTCGAACTCGGATTTATAATCTTAAAAGACGGAAGATATATGCTAAATCCTTTTATGGAAAATAAAGGTTTAGATAAGTCAATAATATATAACGAAATGTTAAAAAAGAAGTAAGAAATATGTACGAAGAAATTTTAGAAACGATAAATAAAACCTACCCCGGAGCCGAACAAGAAACGTTGCGTCGTGCATTTTTCTATGCGCAAACGGCACACGCAAATCAAAAACGTGCGTCGGGCGAAGAATATTTTTCTCACCCCGTAGCAGTTGCGGAAATTTTAATCGGACTCGGTATGGACGCAAACACGGTTGCGGCGTCTTTTTTGCATGACGTTATAGAAGATACTCCCGTATCCGAAGGCGATATAAAAGAAACTTTCGGCGATGAAATTTTGGAACTTGTTTTAGGCGTTACAAAACTCGATAAAATCGAATTTAAGTCCCAAGAAGAAGAACAAGCCGAAAACTTCAAAAAGATTTTCGTTCCGATGGCGAAAGATATAAGAGTTATAATCATTAAACTTGCGGATAGACTTCACAATATGCGTTCCTTGAACTTTTTGTCGAAGGAAAGGCAACTCCGTATGGCGCACGAAACTTTGGATATTTACGCACCGCTTGCGGGCAGACTCGGTATATCCAAAATAAAGTGCGAACTCGAAGACTTGTGTCTTAAATATATCGACCCCGATGTTTACGAATATTTGTCGGTCAACATAAACAGTAGTTTAACCGAACGGCAAGAGAGTTTGAAATACGCAGTTAAAGAACTTAAAAACATTTTGGAAGAGAGTCAAATAGTCGGCGACGTATTCGGTAGGCAAAAGCATTTTTATTCCATCTATAAAAAGATGAAAAAACAAAATAAAACGCTTGACCAAATTTACGATTTAATTGCGGTTAGGGTTATCGTCGATACCGTTGACCAGTGCTATGAGATTTTAGGAAAAATTCATAAAAGATGGAAACCTATTCCGGGAAGAATTAAAGACTTTATAGCAATGCCCAAAGACAATATGTATCAGAGTTTGCATACGACGGTCGTTACGGGGATAGGTAGAATATTCGAAATACAAATAAGAACCAAAGAGATGAACCGCACCGCCGAATTCGGTATAGCGGCACATTGGAAATATAAGGAACACAAAGAAAACGCCGACAGTTTTGATAAGCGACTTTCGTGGATAAGGGAAGTTATGGAGTGGCAAGGCGGACTCAATAACTCGACCGAATTTTTGGAGAGTTTGAAAGGCGACGTATATAATAGCGAAGTTTTGGTCTTTACGCCAAAAGGGGAAGTTATTAGTTTGGTAAAAGACGCCACCCCTATCGATTTTGCGTATAAAATTCACAGCGAGGTCGGAAATAAATGTACGGGTGCAAAGGTAAACGGTAAAATGGTGCCCTTAAACACCGTACTTAACGTCGGCGACGTAGTTGAAATAATAACTTCGAAATTATCAAAAGGTCCTTCGTGGGACTGGCTTCGTATAGCAAAATCTTCGGGTGCAAAAGCAAAGATAAAGTCCTTTTATAAAAAGGCTATGCAAGAAGATAACGCAAAACTCGGCAAATCTATGCTTGAACAAGAAGCAAAAAATAGGGGCTACGTTTTCGGCGAACTTCTTAATCCTTTAAGTTTTGAAAGAATAAGTCAACGTTTCTCGTTTGCCGACGAAGACGAAATGTATGCGGCGGTCGGTTGCGGGGCGGTAGGCGTAAACCAAGTTTTACTTAAACTTATCGATTTTTACCGCAAGGAAGTACCCATCCCGGAAAAGAGTATAGAATATAAAAACCCCAAACTTACCGAAAGCGTAGGCGGTGTAAAGATAAGGGGTATGGACGGACTTTTAGTTAGATTTGCAGGTTGTTGCAATCCCGTTCCGGGTGACGATATAGTCGGATTTGTTTCCCGTGGTCGTGGCGTTACCGTTCATAGACGGGACTGCCCGAATATGAAAAACGAAAGTGCGGAAAGACTTTTGGAAGCCGAGTGGACGGGTAAGCAGGGAACGTTTACGGCGTCGATTAGAGTACTCGGCGGAGAAAACACTCCTATTCTCGTTTACGTTTCGAACGCTTGCACTTCGCTTGGGCTTATGATAACGTCGGTAAACGGTAGAATAGACGCAAAAACCCGTCAATCCGTCGTTGACTTTACGATACGGCTTAATAAAAAAGGAGATATCGATTTATTATTCGAGAAAGTAAAACAAAATCCCGAAATAGACGATATATATAGGACTTTAACTTAAAATGATAAAAGTTATAAAAACGCCCATGGGCGAGTTGCAGGCTAACTCATACGTCGTTTACGACGACGAGAGTAAAAACGCCTTAATAATCGACCTTGGCGGAAGTTTACGAGAAATAGAAAATAAGATAAAAGGGCTTGGGCTAAACGTTGGCTACGCCCTTTTTACTCACGGGCATTTCGACCATATTTTCGGGATATCCGACTTGAATAAAAAGGGAATAAAAGTCGGCATAAGCGAAAAGGACTGTTATATGTTGTCGTCAAACGACAATATGGGAAAAGAATTCGGGTATAATTTACCGCCGTTAAAATATGATTTTACTTTTTTAGAAGGGGAATATAATTTTAACGGAATAAACGTTAAGGTGTTGGAAACTTCGGGGCATACCGAAGGTTCGTGCAGTTTTTTAATCGACGGATATTTGTTTACGGGCGACTGTCTTTTCAAAGACGGCTACGGCAGATGCGATTTTCCGAGTGGAGATTTTAACAAAATGAAAACTTCGCTTAAAAGATTATTATCCCTTAAAGGAATTAAAAAAGTATATACGGGACACGGAGAAGATACGGATATAAATGCTTAAAACGAATATAGAGTGGCTTTATCCCGAACTTTTGGAAGAAGTAAAATTTTTCGACGGATGGGAAAATCTCGATATGACTCATAATCAACAAAAGACGGGCGACGGGTTTTTTGACACCGTGAATATATCGGGCAAAGAGTATTCATACACGAATATCTTAAAAGCCGACGACTACCTTCAAGAAAAACGGAATATAAAAAAGAGTGCAAAACTCGCAATATATAAATCGTTGTCATTACAGTTAAATCAAGTTTTGCCGTGGGGTGCGCTAACGGGAATACGTCCCGTCAAATACGCTTATTCGCTTGGAAGCAAATGGAAGGAAATAATGAAAGACGAACTTTTTATTTCCGAAAACAAGTTGGACCTAATCGAAAGAATTATTAAAATGCAAAAGGGAATTTACTCGCTTGATAGAGATAACGTCGATTTATATATCAGCGTTCCTTTTTGTCCGTCGAGATGTTTATACTGTTCGTTTATTTCAAACGAAATAAGCAAAGAAAAACGACTTAACGAATATATAGACTGCCTTTCCAAAGAAATAGAGAGCGTAAAACCGCTAATCAAAAACTTGCGTGCGGTGTATATAGGCGGTGGAACGCCCGTCGCACTTCCGAACGAACTTTTGGAAAAAGTATTAAAGGCGGTAGGGAAAGTCGATTGCGAATATACGGTGGAAGCGGGGCGTCCCGACGCAATAAACGAAGATAATTTACGCCTTATGAAAAAATACGGGGTAAGTCGTATTTGCGTTAACCCACAAACATTTAAGGACGAAACCTTAAAGGCGATAGGAAGAAGGCATACGGCAAAAGACATAGTCGATAAGTTTTATTTGGCAAGGGAAGTCGGGTTCGATATCAATATGGACTTGATTGCGGGACTACCCGGCGAAAGCGTCGAAGATTTCAAAAAAAGCGTAGATAAGGCGGTCGAACTTAACCCCGACGATATAACGATACATACGTTGTCGCTAAAAAAAGGAAGCGTGCTTAAAGAGATAGTCGAAAGATTGCCGTCAGGCGATATAGGAGAAATGCTTGACTATTCGGCAAACAAACTGATTGAAAGCGGATATAACCCATATTATATGTACCGTCAAAAATATATGGCGGGCAATATGGAAAATACGGGGTACGCAAAAAAAGGAAAGGCGTGCGTATATAATATCGACGTTATGGAAGAAACGACGGACAATATCGCTTGCGGTGCAAACGGCGTTAGCAAACGGATTTTGTTTGACAAAAACGATATAATAAGATACGGTTCGCCCAAAGATATTAAAACTTACGTCGAAAAAATAGATAAAATCATAGAAGAAAAGAATAAATTCTATAATTAGTCGTGAAAAACGTTTGCAATTATAAATAATATATGATAATATATTATCGTGCTTATTGCGTGGGATAACGAGAACTCGACGTATTTCTACGTTTTAAGTGAATATATTCCATAGGAGGATAAACGAAATGGAACAAACCAAGAAAGCAGAGATTATCAAGGACTATCAAAGACACGAAGGCGACACGGGTTCGGCTGAAGTACAAATTGCACTCTTAACGGAGAGAATTAACCACTTAAACGAACACCTTAAAAACAACAATAACGACAAGCATTCTCGTCGTGGACTTTTGAAAATGGTCGGACAAAGAAAGGGTCTTTTAGACTACCTTAAATCTATCGACATTGAAAAGTACAGAGATATCGTTGCTAAACTCGGACTTAGAAAGTAATTAAATTGGGTGTTGTCTCGTTCAAACAAACGGGACAACCCTTTTTTACATTATTTTGATTTACGCTAAAGTTTATCGCTTATAGGTTGTAAGCGGTTGCTATAAATCAGAGAAAAAGGAGAAAACAATGTTAGAAAATCACAAAGTATTTAATACCGTCATCGGCGGTAGAGAAGTAAGTGTGGACGTTGGAAAATACGCACAACAGGCTAACGGTTCTTGTATGATAAGATGCGGAGAAACGGTAGTTATGGTAAACGTAACGATGGCGCCCCAACCGAGAGAAGGAATGGACTTCTTTCCCCTTTCGGTAGATTACGAAGAGAAGATGTATTCGGTCGGAAAAATTCCCGGCGGATTTAAGAAGAGAGAAGGAAGGGCAAGCGATAAAGCGATACTCGTTTCCCGTCTTATCGATAGACCGATTAGACCTTTATTCCCAAAGGGACTTTACAATGACGTAACTGTCATTGCGACTGCACTTTCGGTAGATACCGATATTGCGCCCGAACCTTTGGCAATGCTCGGAAGTTCGATAGCACTTTCGATTTCGGATATTCCGTGGGCAGGACCTACGGGTTCGGTAGTAGTCGGAATAGTCGACGGTAAGTACGTTATTAATCCGACCGTAGAACAAAAGGAAAAGAGTACACTTGCATTAAACCTTTCGGGAACGAAAGACGCTATAATGATGGTTGAAGCGGGTGCGAAGGAAATCGACGACGACGAAATGGTCGGTGCAATTTTGTTCGGACACGAAGAAATCAAAAAACAATGTGCGTTTATCGAAGAAATCGTAAAGGAAGTGGGCAAACCCAAACTCGAAATGGATTTGTATCACGTTCCCGAAGATTTGGATAATGCGGTCAGAGAATTTGCAGGTTCCAAATTAGATTACGCTTTGGATACTTTCGACAGAGAAGAAAGACAAAACCGTCAAGACGAAGTCGAAAGAGAAACTTTGGAACACTTTGCCGATATTTATCCCGATATGGCAAGAGAAATTAAGGACAGTTTATACTACATTACCAAAGAAAAGGTAAGAGCGAAGATTACGAATACGGGCGTTAGACCCGACGGTAGAGCGCTTACCGAGATTAGACCTATTTGGTGTGAACACGGAATACTTCCGAGAGTTCACGGAAGTGCGGTATTCACCCGTGGTCAAACTCAAGTTATGACGACTTGTACGCTTGGAACTATTTCCGAAGTACAAAAACTCGAAGGACTTGACAACGAAGAATACAAGAGATATATTCACCACTACAATATGCCCGGATACGCTTCGGGCGAAGCAAAGGCGTTAAAGAGTCCCGGAAGAAGAGAAATAGGACACGGCGCATTAGCGGAAAGAGCGTTAGAGCCCGTCGTTCCGAGTGAAGAAGAATTCCCGTATGCAATAAGACTCGTTTCCGAAGTATTATCTTCCAACGGTTCTACTTCGCAAGCGCCGGTTTGCGGTCCTACTATGGCACTTATGGACGCAGGCGTTCCTATCACTCGCCCCGTCGCAGGTATCGCAATGGGACTTATCAAGGATGCCGAAAGCGGTAAAATCTCCGTTCTTTCGGATATTCAAGGATTAGAAGACTTTTTGGGCGATATGGACTTTAAGGTTGCAGGTACTACGAAAGGTATTACCGCAATTCAAATGGATATTAAGATTAAGGGTATAAGCGAAGAGATTTTAAGAAAGGCAATATCTCAAGCAAACGAAGGCAGACACTTCATTTTGGGTAAGATGCTTGAATGTATTCCCGAAACGAACAAAGAACTTTCGAAATACGCACCCAAGATTATATCGTTTACAATCGATACCGAGAAGATAAAAGACGTCATCGGTTCGGGCGGAAAGACTATCAATAAGATTATCGACGAAACGGGAGTTAAAATCGACATCAACGAAGACGGTAAAGTATTTATCGCAACTTACGGCGAAGATATGGAAATGGCCGAAAAGGCAAAAGCAATGGTTATGGCTATTGCAAGAGACCCCGAAGTCGGAGATATGTTCATGTCGACAGTCGTTAGAATTTTACCGAAAGTCGGTGCGTTTTGCGAACTTGCCCCCGGTAAAGACGGTATGATTCACATTTCCAAAATGAGTGAAAAGAGAATAAATTCGGTTGACGAAGTTTTGGCGATAGGCGACAAAGTAAAGGTCGAAATCATCAAGATAGGCGACAAGGGAATAGACCTTAAACTTTTAGAAAAATTACCTCAAGAGTAATCGTATTGCGGAATTGCCTATAACGGCAATTCCGTATATTTTTTACAAGTATAATTTGTTAAAAGTCTAATAAAATATAATATGAGTTTTATTCAAGTTTTGCAAATTGTACTAATGGGCGTTGTGGAAGGGATAACCGAGTGGCTACCCGTATCGAGTACGGGACACCTAATGATAATCGACAGGTTTTGGCATTTTTCCTTTTCAGACGACTTTACTTACGTATTCGAATACGTTATACAGTTCTCTGCGATTTTATCCGTCGTTTGTATTTTCAGAAAGAAAATCACGCCGATAAAACGGATAGAAAGACGAATAACGGTCGATAAAAAAAGTATAACTCTATGGCTAAAAATAATAGTCGCTTGTATCCCGTCGGTTCTTGCCGTATTTATAAACGACTATTTTGAAAACTTGCCTAAAAAGACGCAAATTATAACCGTTTCGATAACGCTTATTTTTTACGGAATAATATTTATTTTACTTGAAAGATACGAAAAAAAGAGAAAGCCGAAATATTTAACAACCGACGATATAAGTTATTTAACGGCATTTTATATAGGTTGTTTTCAAGTTTTGGCGGTAATTCCGGGGACTTCACGTTCGGGCATTACGATTATCGGCGGAATACTTTTCGGACTTTCGAAACTTGCATCTACGGAATTTACTTTTTTCCTTGCGATACCGACTATGGTCGGGAGTAGCGCTTGGAAAATCTACAAATTTTTGTCATACGGAAATCGGTTTTCGGGTGGCGAAATATCGGCGCTGATTTTAGGTTGCGTTATTGCGTTTACCGTTTCGATATTCGCCGTAAAATTTTTAACGGGGTTTGTAAAAAAACACGACTTTAAGCCCTTCGGCGTTTACCGAATATTTTTGGGACTGTTAGTTTTATTTTCGTGTTTATAAATGGTTATGTATAATAAAAAATTATTGACAATTCAAGACGTTTCGTGCGTCGGACAATGTTCGCTTACCGTTGCGCTTCCTATTTTATCGGCGTGTAAAATAGAAACGTGTATTTTGCCTTCTGCCGTTTTATCGACTCATACGGCGGGCTTTTCGGGTTTTACGTTTAGAGATTTAACGGAAGATTTAATACCCGTAATGCAACATTGGGAGAAAGAAAACATTACTTTCGGTGCGGTATATACGGGTTATCTCGGAAGTAAAGAACAAATCGACGATATAATTAAAATCGTCGATAGCAGGATTGAAAAGGACGGGCTTTTATTCGTTGATCCCGCAATGGCGGATAACGGAAAACTTTACGGTGGATTTAACGACGAGTTCGTTTCAAAAATGAAAGAACTTTGTGTAAAAGCCGATTTTTGTATTCCGAATTTAACCGAAGCATGTTTGCTTACGGGAACAGAATATAAAGAAGATTACGACGAAGAATATATATCGACGCTTATTTGCGATATGGTTAAGTGCGGTATAAAAAATATCGTTTTAACGGGAATAGGTTTTGAAAAGGGTAGAACGGGCGTCGTTTCTTATTTTGACGGAGAGATAAAGTATTATTCTCATAAAAAATTCGAAAAAGGTTGCCACGGAACAGGGGATATTTATTCTTCGGCTTTCGTCGGCGCATATCTAAACGGCAACGGTATTTTCCGTTCGACCAAAATCGCCGCCGATTTTACTTACGAGTGTATTAAAGAAACGAAAAAAGACGATTCTCATTGGTACGGTGCAAAGTTCGAACCCGTTCTTTATAAATTGATAAAAAAAATATAGACTTGACAAAACGGCTAAAACGTATTATAATAAGGGGTATCAATTAAAAAAAAACAGAAGGAAAATATTATGATATACGTTTTATATAATCCGCTTTCAAATAGCGGCAGAGGAAAAGAACACGCAGAAAAAGTCAAAGAATTTTATGCCGATAAAGAATTAAAATTCGAAGACGTTACGAAGATAAATTACCCTAAATTTTTCGGCAGTTTAAGTTCAGACGACGAACTCGTTTTAGCGGGTGGCGACGGAACGCTTAACAGATTTGTAAACGACGTAAACGGACTTAATATTCCGTGCAATTTGTATTTTTACGGTGCGGGAAGCGGAAACGACTTTTTATTCGATTTGGGGATTAAACCCGAAACGAAGCCCGTTTTAATAAATAAGTACGTCGAGAATTTGCCCGAAGTCGTAGTAAACGGCAAGTCCTATAAATTCGTAAACGGCGTCGGATTCGGAATAGACGGTTGGTGCTGTGAAGTTGCCGACGAAATTCATAGAAAAAATCCCGAAAAAGAGATAAACTACGCAAGTATAACTATCGGTGGTCTTTTAGGGTTTAAGTTCAAACCGAGAAACGCAAAAATC
>JAZRYO010000242.1:0-5148 GCA_045600785.1 Christensenellaceae bacterium
TCTTTGCGGACGAACCGACCGGTTCGCTTAATTTCAAAATGTCCAGAAAGGTACTGAATATTTTCACTGACGTTAACCGTAGCGGACAAAGTCTTATAATGGCTACTCACAGCGTAGTGTCTGCTTGTCGTGGAAATCGTGTTATGTATTTGCGTGACGGGAAAATTTTAGATGAATGTTATCTTGGGGCATATGACGGCAACGACGACGAAAGAATCGGTAAATTGAACTTATTTTTACAAAAAATGGGATGGTAGAAGATGAGAAGTCGTATATGGTGTTGGGGACTTTTTCTACGTTTATCAAAAAAAATACTTATTGCAATTATGCTATTGGGTATTCTTACTTCGATTTGTTTGTTTTCGCTTTTGACACTCCTTTCCGATTATAAACAGAATTTTGTCAGAGAGTGCGAAGAGACAAACGCACAAGATAATGTATTTGTTTTCGCAGGAAGAGATATCGCCGAACTGAAAAATGATATTTCCGTTTTGCTTGACAACGACGAAAAAGTAAAAGACTATGAGTTTCTCGATTCATCTTACTTTTGGGGAGGCAGTAAGTTCGGAGAAGGAATAATTCTTAGCTGGATTTTACCCGTCAATTTGAGTGATGCAAAATCAAAAGACATCGGAAGATTCAGGATAGTGATGCAAGATGAAAGCATATCAGACGGTGTATATCTCCCGTATTTGTTTTATGTAAGCCGAAATTACTCTATTGGGGACGATTTTACACTTACCGACAATTCAAAAGAATTGACGGTAAAAGTGGCAGGATTTTACACGTCGGCAATGATGGATACGCAGAGTTGTTATATGATGGCAATTCTGTTTGACGGAAAAGCATACGATAAAGCCGAGCAAACGTTTTGCGATAAAGCCGTCATTGTATCGGTCAAAACGAACGATCCTTTTTATTCTGCCGAACTTGAATCTTCATTGCCTAATAAAGTTGACGAAATAAAAAAAGATTTCTTTTTGATAACTCAAAACAAATATGAAGACGTTAAAAATCTAAAATACATAATGGTGATGATTATATCGGCTATAATTGCGGTTATTGCCATAGCGTTCTTGCTTATTACGTTTGTTTCTTTGAATATACTTCTAAACAATTTCATTCACGATAACACCAAAATATTCGGGATAATGAAAGCCGTGGGATATAAATCCCGTGTGCTGAACTTTATTGTCGCAAGTGTGTTTTTGAGTGTGAGTGCCTTGTCTGTCGTATGCGGAATAAGCGTGTCGTATCTACTGTTTCCGATATTAAACAGAATTCTTGAAGCCCAGAGCGGTGTCGTTTATGAAATTTGTTTTCTACCGTGGCAAAGCGTCGTAGTATTGCTTGTTGTCGTTTTGGATACGGCTTTGTCGATAATACTTTCCGAGCGAGCAATCACAAAGATACTTCCGATACAAGCGATAAAAAAAATCGAAGTATCAAATACGGAAGGGAAAGAAAGATATACTATTGAAAAATCACGTCTTTCGCTTAATCTTTCGTTAAGCGTTAAAAATATATTCCAAAATCCCCGTCAGAGTATTATTATCTTTTTGACGATGACGGCGGTTTCCTTTATGATAGTCTTTACGTTGATTCTCGGAAACACAATTCTTTCCGTTTCTAATAGTACTATCGGGACGATATTCGGTGAATCGGTAGATGCCTCGGCGACGGTATCGGCAAGTTCGGAAAAACAACTCGTTGATTATCTAAAAACAGACGAACGGGTAAGTCGCTATTTTTCATACGATATTTCAAAAGCAATTATCAACGATTTTGATGAAGAATTGTTTATTACGGTTGTCAGTGACACTTCAAAATTAAAGAATATCGATGTCTTTTATGAAGGAACTTATCCGAAAGAGGATAACGAAATCGCCCTCGGCGGAAAATTTGCAGAAGAACACGGAATTAAAATAGGCGATTCGGTTATACTGAACGTCAATCAAAATAAGGCGGAATACAAGGTTTGTGGGTTGACTCAAACCCTTGTTCATCTCGGAAAAGAATGTATGGTTTTGCGTGGCGGATATGAAAAACTGAATCCACCCTACGTTATCCAGTATTATATTTCAATCAACGAATCGGACACAGGTGAATTTATCAGTGAACTTCGTAAAATGCCGTTCGTTATCGGAGTATCCGATCTTGCGTCTTATCGGAAAGGCGTTGTCGATCCGTACGTTAAGATTATGACGACCGTAACCGTGTTTTTATTGGTATTTAGCGTTTTTGTTGCATTTATGATAATTTTTAATATGACGTCGTATATTCTTGTCACAAAGCGTAAAAATATTGCCGTTATGAGGGCTCTCGGGTTTACCACGTCTAGGTGTATTATGCAAATCTCATTTGAGATTTTTCTTCCGGTAGTAGTTTCGGTATTGTTCGGCATAACCGTATCGAGACTTTCTATAAATCCTTTAATTAGGCTTTTTCTCCACGGCATAGGTCTTATGAAACCTTTTTTCCATGCACCACTTTGGCAGATAGTTTTAGCAGGGTTATTGCTTGTTGTATCGGTTTTGCTTTTTGTCGTTCTCATTTGTCGAAAAATCAGGAACTATTCTTTCAGAGATATTCTCAATAAGAAAAATTGACGGTTTTTGTATTACGATTATATTTTAACGAAAAAAATGAAACGGCACTTAAAAACGTGAACGGTAGTTTGATTATAAAATCTTCAAAAAACAGAACCGATCTAATTCTATACGGATTAAGAAAAATTTAAAATTTGCTATTGACAAAACAATATATAGTATGTTATACTTTCTTTAGGCACAAAGATTTGCCAAATAAGGAGGATTTGATATGAAAAAATTTATCAAAGCATTAGTATCAACGTTGCTCGTTGCCGTTTTAGCGGTAGCATTTGTCTCTTGCGTTCCCGCAAAGGCTGAAAAAGCAAAGAAGAAACTTGAAAAAGCAGACTATGAAGTTGCAATTATCGATGAATCGTTAGCACTTCGTTCAAGGGAAGTTGGCATGGGTCTTGAAGAGAAAGATTTAGTTGCTGTTCTTATGGCAGGTAAAGATTCGGAAATGGTTACCGTTTACTTCTGTAAGACGTCAAAAGCCGCAAAGAAAATATTAGATAAAATCGAAGATGAAGACATTCCTGACGGATATAAAGTTGGTAGATCCGGTAAAGTTGTTTACGCAGGAACGGAACAAGCGGTTAAAGATTTGAAGAAATAATAAAATTTAAGCGACGGAAATTTCCGTCGCTTTTTTTATGCGTTAAAATAATTGATAAAAGAAAAAAAATATGATACAATAAAACATATTTTTATTGTAGGTGATAAAATGAAAAAATTTGTTAAACTTTTTATTTCTCTTATGTTTGTATGCACGAGTATGCTTACGTTCACTTCTTGCGGTATGCCGGCGGACTATATGAAAGCGACTGACAATTTGGAAAGCAACGGCTACGAAGTCGAACAAATAACGGCAAGGGGTGCGTTGAATACGGTTGCGAGTACGTTCGGGCTTGAAAACAACAGTATAAGTAAGGTGATTTACGCAGAGAAAATCGACGGCGACGACGGAATAGAAATGTATTTCTTAAAAGAAAGCAAAAACGTCAAAAAAGTGAAAGACAAATTAAAAGAAAAGGCGTCGGGCGAGAAAAAAGTCGGTTCAAGCGGAAAGGTTATTTGGCTTGGAACTAAAGATGCGGTAAAATCAGCAAAAAAAGTAAGTGCCGTCCCCAAAAAGAGTGATAAGTTAAAAGAGAACTTGAAAAATAACGGATACACTTTCCCGACCGAAACGAACGAAATTTCGTATGCGGTTAAAAATTTTGCAACTACCGAAGAAAAGGTTAAGGAAGTTGTCGGCGGTATAAATGGAGACGATTTTATTATCGTTATATACTGCAAGAATACGACTGCGACGAAAGAAATCAAAAGCCAAGTCGAAAAGTTGGTATCTGAACACAATGCGGAGAGTTCGGACAAATACGTTTGTATTTACGACGGTAAAATGGTTTGGTACGGAACGAGAAAAGCGATAGACGACGCAAAATAAAATTTAAGCCGAAAACGGTTAACCGTTTTCGTCTTCTTTTATAATTTCTTTAAGTTCGTCTAACGATTTAATTTTATAAGTCGGCAACGTGGAACTTGATTTTTTTCGTCTTGAAATAAGGCAGGTATCTATCCCGTTATTTATCCCAAGTTGAATATCCGAAATAAGAGAATCGCCGACTATAAGTGCTTTATTTACGTCAAAGGACGGAATATTTTGTCTTACGAACTCGAAATACTCCTTACTCGGTTTAGCGTGTCCTATCTCGTCGGAAATAAAAACACCGTCGAAAAATTCTTCGATTCCCGAAAGCGAGAGTCTTGTCCTTTGAACAAATTTTACACCGTTCGTTATAAGGTAAATTTTAATTGCACGTTTCTTCAAATATTCAAGCGTGCATTTGGTATCGGAAAATAAAAATACGGTGTGCGCCAACTTTTCTTCGTACGACTTGAAAAAATCGGACGAATTGAATTTAAGACCGAAACGTTCGCCGTACTCTTCAAACCTTCTAACGAGTATCACGCTTTTTTCTATTTTTGAAAGTGAGTATAAATCCCAAAGTTTTTGGTTTATATCTCTATAAACAGGATATGAAATTTTTTCCTTTGGGAATCCGAATTCGACGCAAGTTTTCGTAAAACACTTATTTGCGCATTTTTGAAAGTCAAAAAGCGTGTCGTCTGCGTCAAACAAAATAAAATCGTATTTCATAGGATATATTATATATGAAAAAAGAATAAAAGGCAAACTGTTTTCTTGACTTTATAGACACAAAAAAGTATACTGAAAATATAGGAGTGAATTATGGCAAATAAAACGATAGTAAAATTATATCCCGAGTGTAAAGATTATATTTGGGGCGGAAATAAATTAAGAAACTACGGAAAAGTGTCCGACAAGGAACGTATTTCCGAATCGTGGGAACTTTCCTTTCATAAAGACGGTCCGTCGAAATTAGAAAACGGTAAAACGTTATCCGAAGTTTTCGGACATTGCGACTATGGGACTAACCTTTCGTCTTTTCAAGATTTTCCGACGCTTGTAAAACTTATCGATTCGGAAACGAATTTGTCCGTTCAAGTTCACCCGAGCGACGAATACGCACTT
>JAZRYO010000243.1:0-1328 GCA_045600785.1 Christensenellaceae bacterium
TCTTATCTCGATGCGAAGAGAGTTAAGTTAAATTACAAGTTGCCGTTAAACGAAATAATTTTCGACTTTTTCGACGGCTTAAAGTCAAGGACGAGGGGATATGCTTCTTTTGACTACGAAGTTGCCGGTTATGAAAAATCCGACCTTGTCAAGTTGGATATGCTCTTAAATACGGAAATTTGCGACGCTCTTTCGATAATAGTTCACAAAGACAAGGCTTATGCCCGTGGCAGAGCGCTTGCCGAAAGATTGAAAGAAGTTATCCCAAGACAACTTTTCGAAGTGCCTATTCAAGCGTCAGTCGGCGGTAAAGTAATCGCTCGTGAAACGGTTAAGGCTATGAGAAAGGACGTTTTGGCTAAGTGCTACGGCGGAGATATTACGAGAAAGAGAAAACTTTTGGAAAAACAAAAAGAAGGAAAGAAAAAGATGCGTCAATTAGGATCGGTAGAAGTGCCGAGCGAAGCGTTTACTTCGATACTTAAAATCGACAGCAGTGATAATTGATATGAGTGGTATTTACGTTCACGTACCTTTTTGCAAGAGCAAATGTACTTATTGTGATTTTGCGTCTTATCCGAGTGAAATAGGAAAGGCGGAAGTTTATTTCGGTTGTCTGTATAAGGAAATAAAGGGCAGAAGTCAATCTTTGCAAAATAAAATTTTTAATACGGTTTATTTCGGTGGCGGTACGCCGTCGTTTGTAGATGCGAAATACATTGTCGGCACTATGAACCAAATAAAAAAATGTTTTAACCTTACTCCCGATGCGGAAATAACTTTGGAGTTAAACCCGGGGACGATTTCCGCCGAAAAGGTGAAACAGTATAAAAAGGCGGGATTTAACCGTTTTTCTATAGGACTTCAATCGGCAGACGAAAAGACCTTGCGTTCGCTTAACAGAATACACACGACGAAAGATTTTTTAACCGCTTGCGAACTTTTGAAAGGCGAAAATATAAGCGCCGACGTAATGATAGGGCTTCCCGACCAAAACAAAGAAGACGTTAAAAACTCTATTGATTTGGCGGTTAAAGGCGGAGTTAGTCATATATCTTCATATGCGCTTAAAGCCGAAGAAGGTACGCCTATGTTTTCGAGATACTTAAACGGCGAACTTCCCGACGGCGACGAAGTGAGAGAGTTATACGATTTTGCCGTAGAATATATGGCGTCGCTTGGGTTTAACAGGTATGAAATTTCGAACTTTTGCAAAGAAGGGTTCGAGTCTAAACATAACCTAAACTATTGGTGTAGGGGAGAATATATCGGTTTCGGTGTTTCGGCATCTTCGTTCATAGACGAAAGAAGATTTACAAACACCGAGA
>JAZRYO010000244.1:0-6240 GCA_045600785.1 Christensenellaceae bacterium
CCTGCAATATACAAATTGTCGCCGAGTAATTTAATGATATAGCCCGATTGTCCCAACTCTTTTTTAGGAAGGGTTATTCCCGATTCGTTAAACTGTTCGGTTTCACCTATCGATATATAAGGATTAGAAAATTCTTGTGCAGTATATTCTCTATCACTTACTGCAAGTAAATCTATATCCGTCGCTTCCTTAAAGAACAATTTAAGTTCTTTAACCGCCGTTGTTATCATAGCGTCTTCAACGTCGGGATAAACGATTACGTAGTCGCAAGAATTGTTTACGATTAAATCAACCGTACTCTCTTTAAGGGGCTCTTTTTTCGTATATTCGTTTAATTTTTCGCTTTCGTGCGGGTTTACAGTTTCAACTACTTCTTTTTTCTTTTTACACGATACGAAAGAAGTGATAAGCATTACCGCTAAAATAATAGATAAAACTTTACTTAATTTTTTCATTATTTATTACCTCCTACGGTAATTTCAAAATCTTTATAAGACGTATTGCCGTTTGAATCGAACGCAACGTATCTTACCGTATAAACTCCTACTTCTCTTGCCTTGAACGAACCGTCCTTTACTACTTCGACGGCGTAATTAGGACAAAGCAAATAAGTGTAAACTTTAACGTCTCCGTCGATATTATCGTATGCAGTTGCACTTGCAACCGAAATGATACTTCCTAATTTATAATTTCCGCCTTTCATTGACGTAGTTATCGTAGGTCCTTCTTTATCGACAACGCTAATCATATAACTGTATCCTTGTACTCTTCCCGATGCGTCTACAATGTTGTATTTTATTATATAGTCGCCATAGAATTTAGCACTTACTTCATAACTCCTATCGCAAGATACTTTTCTTAATATCTTACCGTTTACATCACTAACAGGTGCATCGTTATAAGATACGGTTACGGACGCTTCGACTATATTACTTAAAACGTCGTCGTAAACCGCAGGAAAAACAGTTATCGTTTCGTTAGGTCCGATTTGTAAATTCGAATACATTCCCGAAAGAGAATATTCGGGTTTAACCTTATCTTCGTAAATGGTGTCGTTTAAGTTTTGGTTGTTAATCTTCATAACGTAAACAGTTGACCTTGCGGTAATTCCCGTAAGTCCAAACGAAACGTAAACCCTTCCACTCGTAAATCCACTAAAACTCTCGCCGTAAGCCGTCTTTGAAAGTTTAACGTTTATCGTACCACCGTCAGTCAACGAGTTAGTAGATTCGTTATAGTACAAATTGATTGTGCCTTTGTTGAATATATCTCCGCAATCTTTACCCGTATATTCGCCGTTAAGATATAAACCTGCCTTACCGACTTCTTTTTTGAAACTTACCACAACTTGCTTTGTATAGTCTTGACTATCGGTTAAGGTAATATTTAACGTATCAAAAGCATTCTTCGAAGAGTCAATCATTAAGTTTGCAATAAATTTGTTTGCGATAAGTTCGTGAATAAATTCAACAGTACCGTCTCCCGACTTGCTCGTCAATGCAATGCCTTTTCTGTCGGCAACGACTTCTAAATCACCGTCAACTTTATAGAAATAACCGGATAAATTAGCGTCTAACCCTTTACGAACTGATACTACTTTAACTTGATAATCTAAACTGTTATTGCCTACATAATATCTGATTGTCGCAACGCCGTTTTTATCTGCACTAAACGATACTCTTCCGCCTAAATAATCTCTTTCGCCTAAACCGTCGATAATCTTAACCGACGCTTTAACACGATTCATACCGTTAGCATAATCGATAGCGTAAAGTTCGGGAAGTTCGTAAGTAAATTCTCTTGCGAAATATTTGGGTAAATAAACCCCTTCGCTAATCGCAGGCGTTGTCGAATCGGAAACAACTAAATCGTATTCGACTGTTTTTCCACCACCGACCGTATCGATAAGTTCGACTTTGACTTTATAAGTTCCTACTCTACTTGGAATAAAGGTATAGCCTTTTAATTCGTTGCCTTGAATTTCTTGTAATTCTTCGTTAAAGTAAACGCTATATCTTATTTCTTTATCTCCCTTATATCCATAGCATTCGTCAACGTCGGCAAGACGAACTAAATTTCCGACTTCAACCGCTTTAACGCTGTCTTTAAGAGTTAATACGCTTTCGTCCAAAGTGTCGTCAAATACGTTTACGGTCAAAACTTTTTCAACGTAATTTCCGTCGTGGTCAACCGCACTATATACGATAGAATATTTGCCTTTATGGTTAGGAATAAATCTACCGTCTTCGATATTCATTTCATATATAAAGGAATTAGATTTACTGTTATATTCTCCGGATTCTCTCTTATAATCGAAAAATACTCTTCTTTGTACTCTAACGTTTCCGAAACTGTATAAGTCGCTTGCGGTTGCGTCGAAAACTTTATAAGGTAAACCGACTTTACCGTTCGGCATGTCCATAACGTCAACGTTGCCCGAATTAATCGTTATTTCAGGAACGTCGTTATCTAAAACTAAATCTTTACTTAAATCGATATCGCCCGCTTTTTTAATAAAGAAACTCATTGAGTCGCTTTCATAACCGTCGGCACGAATACTCATCAAAACGTAATTCGAAGAAAACCCTTCCCATAAAGCAGATTGTATCGACGGGTCGTCAAAATCAACGATGTAGGAGTTATAACCCTTACCCGTATGATATAAAATCTTTTCGTTATCGTCGTAAATTAACGCAATTCTTTGGTTGGCGTTTTTACTTTCGATGCCTTGGGGATAAAGATTGATAACCGCACCGTAAGGATCGTTCGTTCTAACTACGTATCCCGAAAATCCACCGCCGTCGTATTTTGCGTCTAAACCTGTATAAGGTTGATTTCCCGCTTTCGCAACGACGTAAGTATAACCGTCGGTTCTGTTAAGTTTATAATAAACGGTCATTTGGTTAGAAGCGTCGAAAACGTCGGTAAAGGTTATATAGAAAGCCGATACGTCTTTTTTGCCTATTTGATTAGGCATAAAATAAAATTCAAGTAATGTATCGTCGTTTCCAACTTTCGATAAATCGATGATTTGGTTAAACGAAGCAACGTCGTCTTTATGTAAAGTTACATTTAATCCTTGCGGATTTACCAAAACCGCTTCGTAAGACGCAATTCCGGGAAGAAGCGATTCTCTTGCCGTGCCGTACGAATAAGACGATTCGTCGCTTTTGAACGAAACAAGCGGAGTTATTACCTTAAACTTTACAGTCTTTTTATAGGTTTTTCCGTCGATTTCTTTTAAGTAATCAACGGTATATTCTCCCCTTTGGTCCAACTCGATTTTGTTTTTGGTCGTTCCCTTTCCGTTTGGTAAATAAACGACGGGGGTAATCGTATAATCTTTTCCACCGACGTTTACCGTACAATTCGGGATTTCTATTTCTTCCCCGATTTCGTATTCCGCATACAGTTCGTGTTCCATAACAACTTCACTTGCCGATACGGAAAGACTCTTTATCGCCCCGAAAGACGATAATGCAAAAATGCTACAAATTGCTACAATTAAAATTAGTTTTTTCTTCATTTTGCCTCCTTTTATCCTTTGACGCCACCGTCAAGCGAAAGCCTGCCCATAAGGCGTTCTCTGAATATCAAAAATATAATAAAAATAGGTATAAACACTAACAAACACGCACCTAATTTATAAGGCGTATCGTATCCGCCGTTGCTGTTGAAATAATAAAGTCCGTAAGCAATAGTCGGTTTATCGGGCGCATACAATAAAACCGTTTGATAATCGTTCCAGTAGTTTACGAAATATAAAAGCCATATCGTAAAGAAAGTGGGTATTACCATCGGGAAATATATCCTAAACATTATAGTATAGTTATTCGCACCGTCGATTTTTGCCGCTTCTGCGTAAGTATTCGAAAGTCCGTTAAACGTTGCATAAAGTATCAAGAAATACATTCCGATAAAGTTTGCTTTTAATATAAACATACCGTAGAAATGATTCTTAAATCCTAATTTGGTTACGAATTGCATTTCGGAAGGTGCAGAACCTATTATCGGAAATACCATTGTAAATATTACTGCACCGTAAATAACTCCCGAAAACTTCCACTTAAATCTCGCCGTAACGTATGCCGTAATCGCCGAAACGATAGTTGACGCAAGCGCACAACCTATTGCGTAAATCGCACTGTTTAAGAACATATCGCCTATCATTGCTTTTACGCTTGGACGACGAACTATAAAATTCTTAAAGACGAATTCGTAGTTTTCCTTCCAATACCATTTTGGCGGTATGCCCATCGGGTCATCGTCGAAATCCCAAGTAAATTTTGCGGAATTGATTATAGACCACGCTATCATAAAGAAAAGAAGTAGGCAGTAAATAGTTAAAACCGTTGCGCAAATAACTTCAAACGCAGTAATCTTTCTCTTTTCTTTTTTCGGCTTAACCGTAAATTTTGTTTTACTCATATTAAGCCTCCTCTCTCATCGGGTCAATTCTAAAGAACAATTTACGAATTAAAATCGTAATAGGTGCAATAATCGCAGTTATTACAAGTCCTAACGCCGCAAGATACGGATATTTAGTTTCTCCACCATATAAAACGTTTTTATACAGGTAATATCCCATAGAATAGTCCATCGGGTCGACGTTCTTATCAAAGAAAGTAAACAAATTCATTTGATTTGTAAATATCGCCGCAACGCTCGATACGAAAAATACCGAGAACGTCGAGAATATTTGCGGGAAAATTATATGTACGAATTCTTGAAAGTGATTGACGCCGTCTAATTTAGCCGCTTCCAAAACGTCGGAAGATATACTATTCATCGCTCCCAAATAAAGCAATATCGACACGCCGAATCCCATCGTTAGATTATAAACGTAAACGCTTTTCAGTTTGTTCTCCGTAAAAAGTAATGATAAATGCGTACCAAATACTTTGTTTATTACTTCGGGAACTGAAAATTCTACGAAGTATCTATACATTATTACGGTTACCATCGAACAAATTATCGACGGCAAAAATAATATCGTTTGGAAAAATTTACCGCAAAAATACGACTTAAATATATAATAGGAAAATATCAAACCCGTGGGCGTCGATATACATAATGCAATCAAAAAAAAGGTGAGCGAATTTTTTATCGCATACTTAAATTCAGGCAAATGCTGAATGTCGTAAAATAATTTTTTGAAATTGTCAAAACCGACAATGTCAACTTTTCCCGTTACTGCGTCTATGTTTTCAAAAGCAAGTAAAACAGAGTTTATGTTTACCGCTATATAGAACACGCAAAACTGTAAAACGGGCCAAGCAAGCATAGTGACGTAAAATACTACGTCGCTTACTTGCTTTTTCCTTTTTTTGTTTACTTTCATACTGTCTCCAAAATCTTTAGTTAGTTAAAATATCTCGAATAGGATTGCTCCCAATTTGCTTTACTGTAATAGGTCGAAAGTCCGTTAAAATACGATTTTGCGGATACGCCGTATCTCTTCATCGCACTATAAACGATGTTATAACTGTCGCCACCAGATACCGTTGAGTTGTATACTTGGTCGTTAATCATAAAGTCAGCCATATTATTTAATACAAGATTATTTCTCGACCAAGGATTGACGATGATAGGATTGTCGATAGTATTTTCGTTATGAATTTTAAGGACTTGTTGTGCGTAATAAGACGTTTTCTTTTCATCGTTTTCGGTCAATTCGTAATTAAAAGGTCTAACACCACTCGTAATTCTCGTAAATTCGGAAAGACTTTCGTCGGTGTGCATAAAACGAATAAATTGTTTAGCAAGATTAACTCTCGAACTTTCGATGTTGCCTCTGATGTTTATAGAAGTCATCCAACTGTTAAGATAAGTCGCTTGACCTAAATGTTCTTCATCGACCTTCGGCATAGGCATAAATCCTATTCTTCTTTCGTTTGAAGACGCACCCGGAATACTTGCCATTTGTTCAAAAGCCGAACTTGCTTCGGCATACCACCACGTACCGTCGATAAGCATTGCGGTAGTCTTTACCTTATCCGAAAAACGTCCTCTTAAAAAGTCGGATTGTGCTTGCTTTTGAGTTCTCGATTCCGAAGTCTTCGCATTGTCGTAATACTTATATTCGCCCGCACTATCTTTAGTCATTAAAAGTTTTTCGATAAATTGTAAACCGTAATAAATTCCGGCTTGCTTTTTAAGAAGATATCCGTTTTCGTTTGTTATCTTCGTAGGTTCTAAAAATTTAACTTCTCCGCTTCCGGTGATTTCGTCAACCAAGTG
>JAZRYO010000245.1:0-3041 GCA_045600785.1 Christensenellaceae bacterium
TAAATTTACCGTTTTTTTCATAACTTATACGGTGAACGCAATTTTTATTACGGTTTTAACCGTTTCTATCGTCGTTTTGTGCTTTTATTCGCCGAAGTCGGTATTAACAGCCTTGTCGTCGGGCGGACAAAAGGCACTTAATTTAACTCTATCGCTTATCGTGATTTACTCGGTGTGGCTCGGCATTATCGAAGTTATGAAAGAAAGTAAACTGACCGATAAACTGACTAAAATATTAAAACCCGTCGTAAAATTTATTTTCCCGAAAGGCTATCTTCCTATCGACGATATCTCTATGAATTTAAGCGGAAACTTGTTGGGTATAGGCGGTATCGCAACCCCGTACGGCATAAGCGCAATAAAAAAGTTTTACGACAATAATAACGTGTACGGTGCGGATACCCTTTTCGTAATATCGGCGACGAGTTTACAAATTATTCCGTCAACCGTGCTTTCGTTAAGGGAAAGTTTTAACTCCGTAAACTCGTCGGCTATATTTTTGCCGACCTTATTTTCTACTTTTTTATCTACTTTTTTAGGCGTTTTGCTAATTCGTTTGACGGAGAAAAGAAAATGAAGTTTTTTATTTTCGTTATCCCTTTTTTACTTCTCTTTTTAATTTTATATTCGACGGCAAAAAAGGTCAATTTTTACGAAACATTTACAAGCGGTGCGAAAAATTCCCTACCCGTCGTATATTCTATCTTTCCTTACCTTGTCGGCATATTTATTATGACCGAACTATTTTCGGTTTCGGGCGTGTCGTCCTTTATTATCAACCTTATATCCCCACTTTTTTCAAAACTCGGAATTCCGAAAGAGATTGTTCCGCTTATCATATTAAAACCGTTTTCGGGTAGCGGAAGTTTGGCAACACTAAACGAAATATATTTATCATACGGCGTTGATTCCTATATAGGAAATTGTGCGTCCGTCGTGTTCGGTTCGTCTGAAACGGTGTTTTATATCTCGGCGGTTTATTATACGAACGTAAAAGAAAAAAGGTTGCTACGACCGATAAGTATATCTCTCGTTGCAACCTTTATATCAACTTTGTTTGCGTGCTATATTTGTAGGTTTATTTAATTATCTACGTCCAAGTGTTCTAAAACGTCCTTTTTATTATCCGGAATACTGTCGCCGTATTTTACGAAAAGCATAGTAATAAACGAAAGCATTACGAATACCGTTGCGTAAATAAACAAGACGTATTGCATACCGAAAGCGTCCATAAGCGCACCCGAGAACACGGGTGTTATAACTTGCGCCGCCATACTTGCGGTATAATAATAGCCCGTATATTTCCCCGTATCCGCACCGCTTGCAAGTTCTACGACCATCGGGAAGGAATTGACGTTTATCGTCGCCCAACCTATTCCCGCAAGGGCAAAGACTATATACATTACGACCGACGGCGTTTCACTCGATACGAATATCGCCGAGAAAAACGACAACGCCAAAATTACTACGCCGATTAGTATCGACTTCTTTCTTCCTATCTTACTCGCCAAAATTCCTACGGGTATATACGACGCTATCGCCGCCGCTTGCGCAATGATAAGCGTTAAATTGTAGTCTTGTTTTAATACGTTTTCAGCGTAAACAGAATATTTACTCGTAACCGCATTATAGCCAACATACCAAAAGGCAACCGAAAACAAAATGAAAAATAAACTGAAAAGTTTTTCGCTCGATATTTTTCCCGTATTTTCGGTTTTTTCTTCCTTTTCTTCAATACCTAATTTTTCGGTTTCGTCTTGCATATCTTTCGCCCATTCTTTTTCTCTTACGAAAAGTATAAAAAGAATCAGACCGATTATCATAATGCCCGACACCGCAGAAGTATATCCGACAAAAGACATTTGACTGTTTTCTTCCGCTCCCGTTTTGAATATCATACCGAGTACCAAAACGATTATTCCGCCTGCCGAACCCATTAGGTTAATAATAGCATTTGCCTTTGAACGCAAGGGTTTAACCGTAACGTCGGGCATAAGCGCAACCGCAGGAGAACGGAAAAACGACATAGAAAGTAAAGTGAAAAGTAATGCTATGATAAAGAAAATAAGCGGAAGGGGATTATTTGCCGTGATATTCCAAAGACTATCAAAGGCAACTCCTTCGATTTGTTCCAACTGTTTTAAGTCGGCAACGCTCATTAAAATAAAGGTGATAACCGCAACGAGTGTGCCTATTACTATGTAAGGTGTTCTTCTTCCGAATTTAGTGTTAGTCTTATCCGAAAGACTTCCGAAAATCGGTAAAAGTATGACCGCAAAAATGTTGTCAAGCGCCATAACAAGTCCCGAGAAAGTTTGATTTAAGCCGAATTTATTGATTAGCATCAACGGGACTATATTGTCGTAGGCTTGCCAAAAGGCGCATATCAAAAAGAAGGCAAAGCCGACGAATATCGTTCTTTTGTAATTCAGTTTCATTTTAACTCCTTATTCTTTTTCTTCCTTGTAGTATAAAAGTCTATGACAGTTTTCACACTCTATAATTCCGCCCGCTTTCAAACTGTCGTAAACGGCAAGCGGTAATTCCGTTCCGCACCTTGAACAATGCGGTTTTTTACCGAATACCTTGATATTGTGCAAAATCGGAAAAATTTTCTCTTCCCTTTTTTGCTTGTACTTTTCAAGTTCTTCGGGTGAAATCTCCTTTTCTAATTTTTTGAGTTCGCCTTGAATTTTCTTTATCTCCGCAGACTTCGACTCCTTTAATTCGTTATACTTCGGAACGAATTCACTATACTGTGCCTTTGCTTCCTTGGTCTTAACTTTTAAGGTGTTAAACTCTTTCATAACGCTTGAAATCTCTTGATATAAAGCGTTTATCGTGTCGTAAAGTGCCGAAATCTCGTCGGTTAAGGCAAGCGCTCTTTTCTTGACGTAAGAAAGTTCGGTCAAGTCGTCGCTTTCGTCTAAATTTTCGTACTCTTTGGATTGTTCTTGCAATTCTTCGTATTTCTTCGTCGTCAAATTGTACTTCGAAACGAGTGCGCCTGCACGGGCGTCTTACGAAGCTAAAGTATCGTT
>JAZRYO010000246.1:0-1628 GCA_045600785.1 Christensenellaceae bacterium
GGCGATAGCGGTAGAGTAATAGCAACCGATTTGGACGACGGCGCAATAAAAAGCACCAAAGAAAGATTAAGTTCTTTCGGCGATAAACTTAAAATTTACAAAAGTAATTTTAAGAATTTTTCGACCATATTAGACGAAGAAAAAATCGATTTAATCGATGGCGCTATTTTAGACCTTGGCGTAAGCAGTTATCAACTTGATAATAGAGAAAGGGGTTTTTCGTATTTATCAAGCGACGTAAAACTCGATATGCGTATGGACAGGACTCAAAAAAAGAGTGCTTGGGACGTCGTAAATACTTATAAAAAAGAAAAACTTTCCTATATTTTTTCGGTTTACGGCGAAGAAAAATTTGCTGAAAATATCGCAAAGAATATATGTTTACAAAGAGAAATCAAAACCATTGATACTACGGGCGAACTTGTCGATATAATCGATAAAAGTATCCCGTATAAATTCAAACAAAACGGACATCCGGCGAAAAAGACTTTTCAAGCCATAAGAATAGAAGTAAACGAAGAACTCGACGGACTTTCCGACGTAATCAAAGAAATCGTAAAAAGGCTCAAAAAAGGCGGAAGAATCGTAATTTTAACGTTTCACTCGCTTGAAGATAGAATAGTAAAACAAACCTTTAACGATTTGCAAACCGATTGTATTTGCGATAAGAGATTGCCGATATGCGTTTGCGGTAAAAAAAGAGAAATTGTTTTAATAAATAAAAAACCTATTGAAGCGTCTGAAGACGAATTAAAGTTAAATTCAAGGTCGAAAAGCGCTAAATTAAGGATTGCGGAAAAAGTTTAGCCGTATATGGAGGATAATATGTATAACGATAAGAATTTCGATAACGTAGAAGTTTTGGAAAGAGACGACGTTTCTATACAAAATATTTTACACGATAACGTTGACGTGAAAGTTAAAAATCACGTTGATACCGTAGTTGAACCGGAAGTTGAATATTCGAGAGTGGACGAAGGGTATGATGAAGATTTAACGCCTTCGTCAACCACCATGCAATTCGGTTCGCTTGAAGACAACGATTTTTATGAAGAATTATTTATAAATAATAAAAAACCCGTAGTCCACAAGGAAAAGAAGGGGTTATCTACTACCGCTAAAATTCTTATGCTTGTATATTTAGTAGCGATTAGAGTAATCGTCGGTTTAATTATCAGTCAATCTCAATCGCTTAAAACGGTAGAATCGTCTATCGATGAATATTCTATGAAAATCAATTCTCTTTCGACTGAATATTCGGAAGTTGCCGACGAAGTAAATCTTTTAAGAAGTGATGAAGTGATAAATTATAAGGCAAGCGAAATGGGAATGATTCAAGGTTGATTGAAAAAAATTTAAGGTTGTCGCAAAATGCGACACCCTTTTTATTTTATTATATTCTATTTTTTTTAGCGTTTAGATAAAATATAACAAGGAATTTTATAAATGGAAAATCTAAACGTTAACGTCATAAGACGAAGATTTTTATGTGGTTTAATTGCCGTGGCGCTGATTTTTATATTTATTTTATGCAGAGTGTTTTATATCCAAATCGTTTGGGGTGTTGATTTGCAATCAAAAGCCATCGACCAATGGACGAGAGATTTGCCCGTCAAGGCAAAACGGGG
>JAZRYO010000247.1:0-3091 GCA_045600785.1 Christensenellaceae bacterium
AGATTCGTATATGCTTCGAAGCGGATACGAAAAAATCTCTCCGCTTTACAATGTGGCTTATTATATCGAATTAAAAAGCGGAGTGGATATAGACGGGTTTAATAAATCCGTTTCCTCTTTTGACGGAGTTATATATGCCAGCAATCAAAAAGAATATATCGATTCAATAGCAAAACAATATATTCAAAATTTGAGAGTCTTGGCTATGATACTTATACTTTTAAGCATACTTATTTGTTTCTTTGTTTTATACGTTTTAATATCCGTATTACTCGAAAACAAAAAGATAGAACACGGCGTTATGAAAGCGTTAGGGCTTACGACGAAGAATATAATTTATCAAACGGAATTAAGCATTTTGCCGACGGGAATTATATCCGTTGTTTTAGGACTTGCACTATCGAGAAAGGGTGCGGGAAAACTTTTGTCCGCCCTTGTAAACTATATAGGAATATTTAATATAGGGCTACCGACAAACGCACTATACCTAATTATATCGGGTATCGGTTTAACTGCGCTTATCATATTGATTATCATAGGACTTTCAAGGTCGGTAAATAAAATAAATCCGCACGCATTATATAACAAGGAGTAAAAGTATGAAAAGAAAAGATTGTTTTTTCGGCTTACATTTCGACTTTCACGCAAATAAGGACACTAAAGATATCGGCGTTAATTTCGACGAAAAAGTTTTAAGAAAAATTATCGACGAAGTAAAACCCGACTTTATACAATGCGATACCAAAGGACACCCCGGCTACGCATCTTATAAAACCGAACTTAATAATTCCGCCCCTAATCTTAAAACGGACTTACTCGAAAAGTTCCGCAAGATAACCAAAGAAAAGGGGGTTTTACTCTTTTCGCACTATTCGGGAATTTGGGACAAAAAAGCGACCAAAGAACACGAAGAGTGGGCGATAAAGGATAAAGACGGAAAGGCGACGGACAGGGTGTCGGTCTTTTCGGAATATGCAGATAAACTGCTTATACCCCAACTAAAAGAGATTGCGACAAAATACGGCGTTGACGGTGCGTGGGTTGACGGCGACTGTTGGGCGCTTCTTTACGACTTTTCTGAAAACGCCAAAATAAAATGGAATAAAAAGACCGGAAAAAATCTCGACGATTTGCACGAAGGGGATAAAGACTTCGATTCTTACGTCGAGTTTTTAAGGCAAGGCTTTTTCGATTACGTCAGGCATTACATAGAAGAAGTCAAAAAAGTAGCCCCTAATTTCGAAATAACGAGTAATTGGTTAAACTCTGGTTGGGCCCCCAACGTTTCGTTTTTAACCGATTATATATCGGGCGACTTGTCGCCGACGAATAGCGTTGCTATTGCAAGGTGTACCGCAAGAATAATGCAAGCGGTCGGGATACCTTTCGATATTATGTCTTGGGGAATAAGTTTTCCCGTACATTATCCTAAAAACGCTATTCAACTTTGTCAAGAAGCGTCGGTAATAATATCGCTTGGCGGTGGTTTTCAAATTTACAATATGCAAAGTCCGCAAAATACGGTTATGGACGAGTGGGCGATAGGCGAGTGGGCAAAGGTATCGGCTTTCGTCAAAGAAAGACAACCTTACTGTCAATTTTCTTCCCCTATAAGCGACGTCGGAGTTTTATATTCGTCAAAAGCGTATTATAAACAAACGGACGGAATATTTAACGTAAACTCAAAATACAACGAAGATTACAGCGGTGTTTTAACCGCACTTTTAGACACAGGATATTCGGTATCCACAATAATTGCGGAAAAAGAAAATATCGACTTTTCTTCGTATAAAACGATAGCCGTTTCTAACACGAATTATTTAGATAACGGCGTTATAGAAAGACTTATTACTTACGTTAAAGACGGCGGACGGCTTATTTTATTCGGCGACGATACGACCAAACTCTTTGCGAAACGTATAGATATAACTTATGAAGAAAGGCAAAACGAAAAGCCCATAACTACGGTTTTCGGCGACGGTTATTTGCTTGAAATAAGACACCCCTATTTACTTATCGATAAGGACGGGGAAAGTAAAAATATCTTTATGGCGGAAAATCTCGTTGACGGAGATTTAGACGAAAGCAATCCCCCGCCGTCGATAAGACAAGGGAATAGAAAAGTCCCAGCATTATCGTCTTTCGAACTTGGAAAAGGTAAAGTCGGCGTTTGTCCCATAAGGATAGGAAAATTCTATTTAAGCGAAAGGACGTGGGAACTTCAAAAGTTTATATCCGATTCGTTTTCGCTTGTCGGCGAGTTTACGGCTAAAACCGACAAGCCCACACTCGTTGATATATTGCTGACGAAAAAGGACGACAGGAAATTCGTTCACCTTATAAACCTTACGGGAGAACACCAAAACCCGTCGGTTATGACGTATAGAGATTTACCGCCCGTTTACGATATAGGCGTTAAGATTAAGACGCAGGAAAAGGTCAAAAAGGTAATAAACGTTTTAGACGGCAAGAAGATAAAGTTTAAGTTGAAAAACGGAGTTTTGGAGTTTAGAATAGACAAACTCGAAATTCACGACGTTATCGAGATAATATAAATAAAAGCGCAGTTTTCGTTCGAAAACTGCGCTATTTTTATCGTTTTAGTAAATATTAAGTTCCATTTTTATTGACAGCGTTAAAATTCTGCACGCCGTTTCGAGTTCGTCTAAATCGGGATAGGACGGGGCGATTCTTATATTCGAATCGTTCGGGTCGTTATGATAAGGATAAGCCGAGCCCCAAGGGGTTAAGATAACGCCTAACGCTTTGCACCTTGCAATGACGTCTTTGGCGTGGCCTTGGACTTCCAAAGAGATAAAATATCCGCCTTTCGGAATAGTCCACGAAACACCGTTTACGCCGTCTAATTCTTCTTTGAGTATTTTTTCGACGAGTTCGAATTTAGGGCGTAAAATTTCGGCGTGTCTTTGCATTTGGAGTTTAACGCCGTCGAGA
The DNA here is from genome assembly GCA_045600785.1 of Christensenellaceae bacterium. Lineage (GTDB taxonomy): Bacteria > Bacillota > Clostridia > Christensenellales > Borkfalkiaceae > UBA10281. Next base: position 2,956 of record JAZRYO010000247.1, read on the forward strand.
TTTTTGAAAAATCTGACGTGGCGGAGTTGGTTTACCTTGTCGTAACCTATCGTCGCAATGCCGAGCATACTCAAAATCGCCTTGATGTTCCTGTCGGAAGACGCAAGCGCCGCAATACCGCTCCCCGGAAAACTGA
>JAZRYO010000248.1:0-1049 GCA_045600785.1 Christensenellaceae bacterium
AAGCGAAAAAGAACATATAGATTATACCGAGATAAAAAATTATTGCGCTAAAATATTAAGTATCGACGAAAGCATAATCGAAATCTATGGTTGAAGTTAAGAAATTAAAAAAAATAAAATTAAAATCAGAGTATATAATCATCGCTGTTTTGTCGGTTGCAATAATTTTTATTTTGTTTAATTCATCAAGCGGTGTCAAAAAAACGAGTGGAACGCTAACGGAAACAGAAAAATACGTTCAAAATCTTGAAAACGAACTTGAAAAAACTTTAATTAAAGTTAGTGGTGTCAAAAAAGTTAAAGTTATGATAACTGTCGATGGCGGAATTTATTCCGAACTTGCCGAAAATAAAGTCGAAACCGAAGAAAACGGAGTAAAAACAGTCAGTTCAACGCCGATTATTTTAGGCGGGAAAACGGTTGTTTTAAGAATTAAATATCCTGAAATTTTAGGCGTTGTTATCGTTTGTAAAGGCGTAGACGATTATAAGATTAAAGAAGAAATCCTTTATGCTACGATGACTGCCTTAAATATATCAAGTAATAAAGTGCAAATTTTAGCACAATAAAAGGAGAATAATATGTCAAAAAAGAAAAAAATCGTTGTACTTTCGTGTATGATTGCATTGCTTGTCACTACTGCAGTATTGAACTTCGTATTGTCTTCGTCGGTTAGTAAAGGCGAAAACCTTGCCGTTCAAACAAACTATTTTTCGGAAATAAGAACGACAAGAAATTCGTCGAGAAATAAACAACTTTCTCAAATCGACGAAATTTTGGCTACGAGTTCGGACGCAGATACGGTTAAAGAAGCAATGACGATGAAATTAAAATTAACCGGTAATATGGAAAAAGAGAATATGCTTGAAAGTATGATAAAAGCCAAAGGGTACGAAGACGTTGCCGTAAGTATCGGTCTTAATTCCGAAAACGTAAGTATCGTTGTTAAAGATGCCGATTTTAATCAAGACGACGCAATAATTATCTATTCGCTTTGCGATAACGAATTAAATTTAAGTCCCGACTGCGTTTATATACAGTCAATTTCT
>JAZRYO010000249.1:0-12172 GCA_045600785.1 Christensenellaceae bacterium
CTTAATAAAAACAACGAAAACGCAAACGTCAGTTTCGTTAGGGCGTCGGTACTTGTCAATATATTTATTTCACTTGCGGTTGAATCAATTATTTGTATAATTTTAGGCTACGGCGGATATTTGGTTTACACTAAAACTTTCACGGCGGGACAACTTATCGAATTTATCGGTTATTTTTCGACGGTAACGTGGCCGGTTATGGCTATATCCCAACTTATCGAAATGCACTCAAGGGGAACGGCGTCGCTTAAAAGAATATCTTCGGTATTAGACGCCAAGGTGGACGTTGTCGATAAAGAAGGCGCAACGGATATCGACTCCGTTAAAGGCGATATAGAATTTAGGCATTTAACCTTTACTTATCCCGACGGCGAGATAAAAGTTTTAGACGACGTATCGTTCAAGATAAACGCAGGCGAAAACGTCGGTATAGTCGGAAAGACGGGTGCGGGGAAAACGACGATAGTCGACTTATTGCTTCGTGTATATAACGTTCCTGACGGTATGTTGTTTATCGACGGCAAAGACGTAAACGATATAACGATAGAGAGTTTGAGAAAGTTCGAAGCGTACGTTCCGCAAGACAATTTCCTATTTTCCGACACCATAGAAAACAACATAGGTTTTTCGGTTGAGAATTGCGACGACGAAAAAGTTTTCGAGGCGGCAAAACTTGCCGACGTACATACTAATATCGTAGAGTTCAAAGAAAAATACAAGACCGTGTTAGGCGAAAGGGGAGTAACCGTTTCGGGCGGTCAAAAGCAAAGAATATCGATTGCAAGAGCGCTTATCAAAGACGCACCCATTTTGGTTTTGGACGATTCGGTATCGGCAGTCGATACTTCGACCGAAAAGGTTATACTTAAAAACTTAAAAGAAACGAGAAAGGGCAAGACGACCATTTTGATTGCCCACAGAATTTCTACGATAATGCAAATGGACAAAATCATATACGTTTCCGACGGCAAGATATTAGACGTCGGCACGCATAAAGAATTGTACGCCCGTTGCGAAGAATACAAGACTTCCGTTGACCTTCAAAAGTTGGAAGACGAGAAAAAGGGGGTTGGCGATGAGTTATAATCCCTTACTTATAGTCGGCGGTTGCGTCGGACTTTTTGCGGCGATATTTATTATTGCGTATGCGCTTATAAAAGACAAGAAAAACGCCATAGGCTTTGATAGAAAAATGAAAGACGGCGAACTGATAAAAAGGTTGCTTAAATACGCTAAACCTTATTTTTGGCGGTTCGTAATCGTATTTTTGATTATGCTTATTACCATTTCTTATCAAATCGTTTCGCCCATATTAGTCGGCGAGATAGAAGAAACGGTCAAAGGCGAATTCGAAATGTCAACGGTAATTTTCTACGTCGTTTGCTATGCGGTTATTTTAGTCCTTTCACTCGTAGCGATGTATCTCGAAGCGATAATGCTTCAAAAGACGGGACAAAGAATAGTTTCGACGATAAGAGAAGACGTTTTCACTCATATCGAAAGTTTATCTCACGCACAATTAAACGAGATACCGATAGGAAAGTTGGTTACGAGAGTGACGAACGATACCGACGCACTTTCTATGATGTTCACGAACATTATAGTCGATTTAATCAAGAACTGTTTCGTAATAGTCGGCGTGCTTATCGCAATGCTACTTATAAATTACGAACTGACCTTAATGGTACTTTGTTTCGTGCCGTTTATCGTCATATTCACGGTAATATTCAGAAAATTCTCGAGAAAGGCGTATAGAAAGGTTAAAGACGGATACACCGATATAAACACCTTCTTATCCGAGAATTTGTCGGGTATGAAAATAACACAAATATTCAACCGTGGCAAATTCAAGTCCGACGATTTTGCTATGCGAAACAGCAAACTTCAAAAAGCGCTTATGGGCGAAATTTTCGTATTCGGAATATTCCGTCCCGTCGTCAATATGCTTTATATGTTTTCTATTTTATGCCTGTTTTATTTGGGCGGTAAAGGATATTTGGACGGTAGCGTAATATTAGGTCAAGAAATAACCGCAGGAACGATTGTCACTTTCTATATGTACATATCGAGATTTTTCGACCCGATACAAAACCTTGCCGAACAGTTCAATAGATTGCAATCGGCATTTGCTTCCGCCGAGAAGATATTTACTGTTATGGATATCGTCCCGTCGGTACAAGACGATAAAGACGCAATAGAGTTAGAAACGGTTAAAGGAGAGATAGAGTTTAGAAACGTATGGTTTCAATACGTTCCTGACAGGTGGGTACTTAAAGACGTTTCGTTTAAGATAAACGCAGGCGACACGGTTGCGTTCGTCGGTGCAACGGGTTCTGGGAAGACGACTATTTTGTCCCTTCTTTGTAGAAACTACGATATTCAAAAAGGTCAAATTTTATTAGACGGCATAGATATTAAAAAGATAAAGATACAGTCTTTAAGACGGCATTTCGGACAAATGCTACAAGACGTATTTTTGTTCTCGGGAACGATAAAAAGCAATATCGTACTTCGTGAAGACAAGTTTACCGACGAAGAGATAATTAAAAGTTGTGAGTACGTCAACGCCGATAAGTTTATCAACAAACTTCCCAAAAAACTCGACGAAGAAGTAAGAGAAAGGGGCAACAATTTCTCGGCGGGACAGCGACAACTTTTATCCTTTGCAAGAACGGTTATTCACCGTCCCGAAGTTATGATACTCGACGAGGCGACGGCAAATATCGATACCGAAACCGAAGTTTTAATACAAGACTCTTTGGAAAAGATGATGAATATCGGAACTATGCTTATAGTCGCCCATAGGTTGTCAACGGTACAAAAGGCGGATAAGATAATAGTTATCGAAAAGGGCGTAATATTAGAGCAAGGCACTCACGACGAACTTATCAAAATGCGTGGCAAATATTACGGACTTTACAAATTGCAATACGACAAGAGTTTACTTGAAAACAAATAAGAAATAAGCCCCCGAAGGCGACGCCTTCGGGGGCTTGCTTTTTATCCCTTCGTCTTTTTTATAAGTTCGGTCAAAAAAGCGTGTTCTTTTTCGTCTAAACCGTCTTTTGCGATTTCTTTCAAGGTCGTATAAACTTCTTCGTCGGAAGTATTTTTATCCGACAACTTATCTAAACTTTGGTCGGATACGTCGAGAAACAAACTTAAAAAGTCTTTTAACTCTTGCGTTGCGTCCCCGATTTTCAGTATTTTACAAACCGAATAGGTAATGCCGAACACCGATAACGCTCCCGACGGCAGTCCGTTCAAATTATGCGTTAAATAAGAATATACCGCATAAACGGACGCCGATATCAAAAGTTTTATTAAAGTGTAATACTTTGACGGAAGTTTTCTAAAAACCTTTTTCACCAAAAGAAAAAGCAAAAAAGAAATTACGGACAAGATTATTTTATCGAGTCCGTAATTTTCCATTAGGTAAACGAGTTTCAAAGTTTCCATTTTTTACCGCCTTTTTAGGCGACGACGGAAACGAATCAGGTATGGGCGGACAAGAAGAATAATTAAACCTGTTTATTCTTTTTTGCAAATAAAATTTACCTTTCACTTTTCCACCTCGCCCCGTTTATTTAGACGCTACGGATATGATAATACGAAAAGGCGGAAAGTCAAGAGTTTTATGACGCCTTTTCGTAAATTCTAACGCAAAAAGCAGTCATATCGTCCTTTTTAATACCGCCCGAAAGTTCTATCGCTTTACTTAAAATATTGTCAGCCATAGTTTTCGGGTTTACCGTCCTTTCGTTAGACAAAAAGTCGATAAGGTCGGCGGACGAAGAAAATGCGTCGGATATTCCGTCGCTTATAAAAACGACGATATCGCCGGGGGATAAAACGGTCTTGCAAACTGTCGGTTGCATCTCGTCCAAAATTCCCAAAGGCAGGGAAGTTCCTTCGATGATTTTTACCTTGTCTTTGGTAATTATAAAAGAGTATGGCGAACCGATTTTTATAAACTCGGCGTTTCCGGTTATTAAATCTATAGAACCTATATCCATTGCGGTATAGTTGTCTTCTTTATTAAAGGTCAAAACTTTGTTTACGGTAGATAGGGTTATATCCGACGGTATTCCCGACTTATAGAAAGTTTCGATTAAAGATACTGCGGTTGACGACGACGAATTTGCAATATCACCGCTACCCATACCGTCGCCGAGAGCCATTAAAAATTTACTCTCCGAAATTTTCATAACCGAGTGGTTATCTCCGTTTTGCAAGTTGTCGTCTTTCGACGCTTGGGATATGCCGAATACTGCGTCGAGTTTAGGCGCCTTTTTTAAGGTTATTGCCGAAAAGTCGTTGGATAGGTTGGTTTTCGCCGTAATTACGGGTGAAAACCCGACGGCTTTTTCTATTCCTTTAATAAAGTTTTGTTTGAGTAAATGCCTGTCTTGAAGAACGATATTTATCTCGATATCTTCTTCGTCGCCGAGAACGTTGAGTTCCAAAGTGTATATTCCGAGAGTTAAAAGTTCGTTTCTTATTTTATTTTCCAAATCTTGTTTTTCGCCCGTTTGTCGAGAAAACTCGGTTGCGAGTTCTTTAAGCACTTCCGACAGTCCGACCGTTTGTTTTTTAATTAGTTCACGTCCTTCGTTTATCGACTCGGTTTTCAAGACGTCCCTTTCGTACTCTTTTACAAGATAATTTATTTTTTTAAGTATTTGATAAGGATAGAAACAAGCGTCGCCGAGAGATTTCGGAAGGTCGATTAAATTAAGTCTGCCTTTGGATATGGCGATATCCACCGACTTATAAAGTTCGTCGTACGACGGTTTGTTTTCGTTTCGGCATTTTCCTCTCGCCGAACAGTCCGAACAAACGGACAAAAGAATTTCATCGACCATATTCGATTTTACCGATTCGGGAGAAGTCGCATAGGCGGAAATTTTGTTGAGTGATGCCGACATTTCGTCGAACACCGAAGATATTTCGAACAATTTTCCCGAGATTAAAAGCCTATCTCTGTTTATTATATATTTGTCCAAAGATTTTTCGCCGTATATTTTCAAATCGTCTTTAAGTTTAAGGTAAAACTTTTTCGGCACGAAAAGGTAAATAACGCAAGGAATTAAAAGGTACAAAGCGTCGATAAACGGATAGCCTTCGTAAACCGAAGTGAAAAATCTGAAAAAGACTTCGACGAAAACGACTGAAATTACGGTCAAAAGTTTGGAATTGCAAAAGGCGACCGCAAACAGCGTCGTAAAAGTCAAAAGGGCAAGCGGATAAAAACTCCAAGAATAGAGAGACGGCGCAACCGAAAGAAGAAGTGATACGAGAGTAATTTTTCCTTCCGATAAAGCCCCGAGAAGTAATAAAATCACCCCGACTGCCAAAAGGTTGTAAACGTGAGTTCCGAGTATGACGCACGCACCGTATCCGCTTGCGATAAGAAGAAAAACGGCGGGGATAAATTCTTCTTTGCTTGCCTTATATTTAATACCCTTAATCAGCCAAACTTTCGATGCGGGTATAAACGCAAACGAAGATAAAACGACGGTCGCCGAAATTATGCCTTTAACCGTTTGGTCGTATCTCGTCGTCAAAACGAGAAATGGAAGTAAAGATACTGCGGTTAAAATTGCGAGTTCCAACTTCGGAGTTCTTTTATATTTTCTATAAAATAAGAAAGTGACCGAAACGATTATCCCTGCGGAAAAAGTTGTTAAAAACTCGACGACGTTTAAGGACGCAAGGTAGGGAATAGAGTATAGAATAAGCGACGGAAAGATTTTTAACCCCACGGTCAAGTTAGCGACTAAAAGTGCAAGAGAATAAGGTGCGTGGCCTTTTCCTATCGCAGTTAAAAGGACGTACCCGACAAAAGATAAAAAGTATCTGTATCTCGATTTTATATCAATGTTTTTTTTCATATAAAAACCCCCTATAAGCGCATTATAGGGGGTTTTATCACTTAAAAAATAAGTTTTTTAGTCGAATAATTACGATTATTGAATTTTAGTCGTACCAAACAGTCTGACCGATGCGACGGATACGTTTTCTTCGCCGAAAACCTTTTTCATTTCTTTAACGTAGTAGTTCGTTTGAGAATTTTTGACAATCGCCAAAATAGAACCTGCGAACCCACCACCGTGGACTCTGACCGCACCGCCTTTTAATATCTTTCTCGAAAGTTCGATGCCGAGTACTACGGGTTGGTTGGTATCGCCGGGGACTGCACAGTTTTGCAAGCAGTTCAAACTCGAAAGTCCCGATTCGTTTACCGCCGTTAAAAACTCTTTGACGTTTTTCTTTTTAAGTGCGTTTACCGCCTTTTCGACTCTCTCGTTTTCGTTATAAAAATGCAAAGCACGGAGTATCGCTCTTGAAGACACCTTTTTCGTAAGTTCGGGAATTTTAGAATAGAAGGTATCAAAGGGAACTTCTCTTAAAACTTTTTTGCCGAAGAACTTCGCAACCTCTTCCATTTCACTTCTAATGCTTGCGTAATGTTTTGTTAAACTTGCGTGATTTCCGCCCGTATTCGTAATTACCAAGGAATAACCTTTCGGCATTTTTAATTTTTCAAGGCGTGGGCTTTCGGAATTTTCAAAATCGATATAGGTAAGTGAACCCATCGCAATACCGCTTTGGTCCAACAAACCGCACGGTTTTCCGAAATATTCGTTTTCGCTGTATTTGGAAATTTTGGCTTTTTCAAAGGGGGTGAGTTTACCGCCAAGGTATAAGTCGTTTATTATTTCGGCGATTAAAACTTCGAACGCCGCCGAAGACGAAACGCCCGCACCCTTGAAAACGGTACTCGACATATACGCCGTAAATCCGCCGATTGTATTTCCTTCGTCGACTATTTTTTTTGCGACGCCACGGGTTAGGGCGATAGACGTGCCGACTTCGTCGTCTTTTTTCCATAAATCGTCAACCGCCACCGTAAACGACGAAAATCCGTCCGAACAAATTTTTATTTTGCCGTTTTCTGTCTTTTTTACGACTGCCAAAATATCACAAGATATTGCGGACACCAAAACTTTACCGCAATTATGGTCGGTATGATTGCCTAAAATCTCCGCCCTTCCGGACGACGAATAGATTAAGTCGGGAAAACTTCCCTCGCCCTTATAAAAGGTGCTTTTCAGTTTTTCAAGACGGTCGAAGAACTCTTTTTCGCTTGTTTTCTCGCCGTAAATATCAGTTAATTTCATACAAGTATTATAATGTTTAGATAAAAAAAAGTCAAAGATATTTATAATAATATAAATAAATATGTTAAAAATACTTGCAAAAGGCGATAAAATTTGTTAAAATAACAAGGCTATAAAATCACACTCGGGTTTTGCGTCCGTTCGTGCCGTAAAAAAATCGGTTAAGGTCGCTAAAATTAAAAACTCGGGGAGGAATAACGGAGGAAATAATTATGGCAGTAACTTCTATGAAGCAACTTCTCGAAGCAGGCGTTCATTTCGGACACCAAACGAGAAGATGGAACCCCAAAATGAAGAAATACATTTACGGGGAGAGAAACGGTATTCACATTATCGATTTACAAATCACGGTAGACCTTGTCGAAGAGGCTTACAAATTCGTCGTCGACGCTGTGAAGGCAAACAAGACTGTACTTTTCGTAGGTACTAAAAAGCAAGCCCAAGAAGCAATTCAACAAGAGGCTGAAAGATGCGGAATGTACTACGTCAATTCAAGATGGCTCGGCGGTACGCTTACCAACTTTAAGACGATTAGAACGAGAATCGAGAGATTAAACAAACTCGACGCTATGGAAAGAACGGGTGAATTCGACCTTCTTCCCAAGAAAGAAGTTTTAGGCTTAAAGGCAGAGAGAGATAAACTTTTATACAATCTCGGCGGAATAAGAGAAATGAAAGCCCTTCCCGGCGTTATGTTCGTAGTTGACCCCAACTGTGAAGAAAATGCGGTTAAGGAAGCGAGAAAGTTAAATATTCCCGTCGTAGCGCTTACCGATACCAACTGCGACCCCGACCTTGTAGATTACGTAATCTCGGGCAACGACGACGCAATAAGAGCGGTTAAGTTAATCGCAACGATTATTGCCGACGCAGTTATCGAAGCAAAGCAAGGTGAAGACGCCGTCAGAAGAAACGTCGTCGATGAAGACATTACTGTAGAAGACCTTGAAAAGCCCGAAGAAGCCGAAGAAGTCAAGGAAGAAGAAGTAGAAGAAAAGAAGCCTGCAAGAAGAACCAAGAAAGCAGTCGAAGTAGTCGAAGAACAACCGACTACCGAAGAATAAGGAGATTATTATGAGTTTTACCGCACAAGACGTAAAGACTTTGAGAGAAAGAACCGGCGCAGGAATGATGGACTGTAAAAATGCGTTAGTCGAATGCGACGGCGATATGGAAAAGGCAGTCGATTATTTAAGAGAGAAAGGAATTGCGAAGGCTGCGAAAAAGGCTGGCAGAATTGCTGCCGAAGGTATCGTTGACAGTTATATCCACATGGGTGGTAGAGTCGGCGTACTTTTGGAAGTCAACTGCGAAACCGATTTCGTTGCTAACGGCGAATTATTCCGTGCGTTAGTCCACGACATCGCACTCCAAATCGCTGCGGCAAATCCACAATACGTCAAAAAGGAAGACGTTCCCGAAGACGTTTTGGAAAAGGAAAAAGATATTCTTCGTGCGCAAGCGCTTGAAGAAGGAAAACCTGCAAACATTATCGACCGTATGGTTGAAGGAAGAATTAAGACCTTCTACGAAGAGAACTGTTTGTTAGACCAAAAGTTCGTTAAAGACCCGTCCAAGACGGTTGACCAAGTCGTTATCGAAGCGACCGCACAAATCGGCGAGAAGATTTCGGTAAGAAGATTCGTTCGCTACGAAATGGGCGAAGGTTTGGAAAAGAAAAACGAAGATTTAGCGGCTGAAGTCGAGAAACAAGTCGCTGCAATGAAAAAATAATTTTTAAGGGGGATAAGGAAATCTTAAAAGGTTGCCTATCCCCCTTTTTCTTTTAATGAATTATGAAAGCGAAATATAAAAGGATATTACTTAAAATAAGCGGAGAAGCCTTATCGGGCGACAAGGGACACGGACTTACGGAGGAAGGACTTGAAAACGTAGCAAAGCAAATTGCGAAGTTAGTCAAAATCGGCGTTGAAGTAGGCGTCGTATCAGGTGGCGGAAACTTTTGGCGTGGTCGTCAAGGCGAAGAAATCGACAGGGCAACAGCCGACTATATGGGTATGCTTGCAACCGTCATTAACGCCCTTGCGATAGGCGACGCTTTGGAACGCCAAGGCGTTCAAGCGAGAGTCATTACGGCGTTTGAAATTTCGGGCATAGGCGAAGTTTTCAATATTAAGAACGTAGATAGATATTTATCCGAAGGTAAAGTCGTCGTATTCGGCGGTGGTACGGGAAGTCCGTATTTTACGACCGATACGGGCGCATCGCTTCGTGCGGTAGAGATTAAAGCCGACGCACTCCTTCTTGCTAAAAATATCGACGGCATTTACGATTCCGACCCGAAAACTAATCCTAACGCTAAAAAATACGACGAATTGTCTTACGACGAATACGTTCAAAAGAACTTAAAAGCAATGGATATGACCGCCGTCGTAATGTGTAAAGAAAACGGGCTTAAAATTCACGCTTTCGGTTTGAAAGACGAAGAAGATTCGATAGTAAGGGCGATAACGGGGGACAAGGAAGGCACAGTAATTTTTTAACGTCGTATTCATCTTGAACTACTGCGTTTTTGCAAGTCGATTTGGACTTCGATGACCGATAAGGTCTATCTCATCCAAAAACAATTACGAGCCTTGGCATACTCGGTTCTAAACCAAATTACGTCGTTTTATCCCAAATCACTTGCGAGCCTTGTATTTCAAGCGACTACACCGTTAAAAGTTTTTATCCAAAAACAATTACGAGCCTTGGCATACTCGGTTCTAAACCAAATTATGTCGTTTTATCCCAAATCGCTTGCGAGCCTTGTATTTCAAGCGACTACACCGTTAAACATATAGTGTTTAACTAACACAAAATAAACGTATGTAATCAACGCATAGCGTTGAATATAAAATATAATAAGGAGAATTATTATGGCACTTGATGTTGAAAAAGTAGAAATGATAATTATGGAATCTGACGAGAAATTAAACAAAGCGACGGACGTTTTCGCTTCCGACCTAATGCAAATTAGGGCAGGCAGAGCAAACCCCCACGTTTTAGACAAGATAAAGGTCGATTATTACGGAACTTTATCCCCCTTAAATCAAATCGGAAACGTATCGGTAGCCGATGCGCAATGTTTGGTTATATCGCCGTGGGATAAGTCTATGCTTAAAGAAATCGAAAAGGCTATTTTGGTTTCCGATATCGGCATAACTCCGACCAACGACGGAAACGTTATCCGTTTGGTTTTCCCTATCTTAACCGAAGAGAGAAGAAGGGATATCGTAAAACAAGTTAAGAAGATGTCGGAAGAAGCAAAGGTCGCCGTAAGAAACGTAAGACGAGACGTTTTAGACGACTTAAAGAAAATGAATAAAAACAAAGAAATGACCGACGACGAATATTCTAACTATGAAGGCGAAGTCGAGAAGTCGGTTGCAAAAGCAATAGAAAGAATTGAAAAAGATACTCAAAATAAAGAAAAGGAACTAATGACTTTATAATATGGGCGAAGAAAAAAAGGCTATTCCACGTCATATCGGCTTTATTATGGACGGCAACGGAAGATGGGCAAAACAGCGTGGAAAATCGAGAAATTTCGGACATAAAAAGGGTGCGGACGTCATCGAAGAACTCGTCGAGTACGCTTTCAATAACGGCGTTGAAGTAATAAGTCTTTACGCTTTTTCGACTGAAAATTGGTCAAGACCGCAAGACGAGATTGACACCATTTTCGAACTTTTAAGAAAGTTTATCGAAAGGTACTCTAACAAACTTCACAAAGAGAAAATCCGTTTAGTTATCTCGGGAGATATCGAAAGGCTACCGAAAGGCTTAAAAAATGCGTGTTTAAGAGAAGTCGATAGGAATAAGGACTTTACCGAGCATACCGTAAACATTGCCTTAAACTACGGTTCGAAAGACGAAATAGTCCGTGCTTGCAATCTTTTACTTAATCAAGGCAAAACTCAAATTACCGAGAACGATTTAGAAGAAAATTTATACACTCACGGACTTCCCGATATAGATATGATAATAAGGACGAGTGGCGAACACAGATTGAGCAATTTCTTTTTATGGCAATCGGCGTATGCCGAACTCTATATTACCGACGTGCTTTGGCCTGATTTTAACCCCGTAGAACTCCAAAAGGCAATGGACTGGTTCTCAACGAGAAAGAGAAGATTTGGGGGAATAGGAGATGCTTAAAAGAACTATATCCGGTTTTTTTATAATATTGTTTACCGTAGGATTTACCCTACTTCGTAAAATCGACGTTAGATTTTTCGGCATATTTATTTTGTTGATGGCGGAAATAGGTTCGTTTGAAATGTGCCGTGCGCTTGGCGATAAAATCTTAATCGAACAAAAGATTTTAATTTTACTATTTCCACTTATTATGGTCCCCGTCGCAACTTTCGTTCCGTGGGGAAACAAGGCGATGTTAAGCGTATCGACTATTGCGATATTCGGAATTATCGGAATAATAATATTTGTATTTTGCCATACGAGAGCGACCGTCGAAGGACTCGGACTGACGTTGTTTAGTTTATTGTATCCGACGGGACTGCTTTTATCGATATATGCGATAAACGTTTACCAAATAAACGGCAACGCCGTTTGGTTTCCTATCGTTTTAACGGTAGTCGTTTCGCCTTTCTCGGATACGGGCGCATACCTTATAGGAAGTTTGTTTAAGGGCAAAAAACTTTGCCCCGGAATATCCCCGAATAAGACGATAAGTGGCGCTATAGGTGGAATAATAGGCGGTGTTTTAGGTGCTTGTCTTGTATGTTTATTCTTTGATTTCGAGATAGAAGGTTTAATTTTCGACATTAGATTTTTAGATTATTTATTATTTGCGGGACTCGGGATATTAGGTTCTATTTTGACCGAGTTCGGCGATTTAGTCGAAAGTTTGATAAAAAGAAAAATCGGTATAAAGGATATGGGAAATCTTATTCCAGGACACGGCGGTATGTTAGACAGAATCGACGGGTTTATGATGGCAGGTCCCGTTTACGACTTTATCGCTT
>JAZRYO010000250.1:0-7218 GCA_045600785.1 Christensenellaceae bacterium
TGCGTCATTTGTGCGGATACGGGGCATATAAACGTACACGAATCGGGTGCGGTTGAAGGTGCGGGGATAAAGATTTTAACCGCCAAAAACGATGACGGTAAACTTTTATCTTCCGACGTGGAAAAAATATGTATATCTTGCGCCGATGAACACAAAGTAAAACCCAAAATGGTCTATATCTCGGACTCTACCGAAACGGGTACGGTATATAGTAGAAAAGAATTGTATACGCTTCGAAAGACGTGTGATAAATACGGACTTTTATTATATATTGACGGTGCGAGATTAGGCGTTGCGATGACCGTAAAAAACAGTTCCGTATCTTCGGAAACGATAGGAAGATTTGCGGATGTATTTTACGTCGGTGGAACTAAAAACGGTGCAATGTTCGGTGAAGCACTCGTTATTAAAGACGGAACGAAAACCGAAGATATTCGCCGTCATATTAAAAATAAAGGCGGACTTAACGCCAAGGGGTTTTTACTCGGTATTCAATTTTACGCATTATTCAAAAAAGATTTATATTTCCGTTTGGCAAGACACTCTAACGAGTGTGCCGAAAGAATTTTAAGCGGATTAAAGGATACTGCCGTCGAAATCGTCGGAAGTTCGAATACAAATCAAATTTTTATTAAAATAAAAGAAAAAATTTCCGTTAAACTTATGAAAAGGTACGGCCTTGAACTTTGGGAAGAAAACGGAGAATATAATACGGTTAGAATAGTTTGTTCGTTTGCAACAAAAATAGAAGATTGCGACGAATTTGTGGAGTACGTAAAGAAGAACGCATAAAAAATGGACGCACAAATAGAAAAAGAAAAGGTTAAGGACTTAACGGTCGGGAAGCCTTGGAAAGTGCTTTTGGCTTTTACCTTGCCTATAATTATAAGTCAACTTTTCCAACAACTTTATAACACGGCAGATACTTTTATCGTCGGAAGATTTTTAGGGACGGAAGCGCTTGCGGCGGTAAGTTCATCCGGTCCTATAATAAATTTACTTACGAGTTTTTTTGTCGGAACTTCAACGGGTGCGGGAATAGTCGTTTCGAGATATTTCGGCGAGAAAAACGAAAATAAAGTATCAAGAGCGATACATACGAACGTTCTTTTCGGGTTTGTATGCGGAATAATTTTATCGGTTATCGGCGTCGTGTTTACCCCGTTTATTTTAAGGTTAATAAATATCGACGAAGAAGTTTTACCGCTGTCTATCGAGTATTTTAGGTTTTATTTTTTGGGTGCGGTATCTCTTAATATGTACAACGTTTGCCGTGGCATAATGACGGCACTCGGCGACAGTAAACGTCCGCTTTATTATCTTATTTTCAGTTCAGTATTAAATATTGTTTTAGACGTTTTATTCGTCGGGGTTTTCGGGTTTGGCGTATGGTCGGCTGCCGTTGCAACGACCGTATCTCAAACGATGAGTGTGATTTTATGCTTTTTCCATCTTTGTAAAAAAGGTAAAATATATTCGGTTTATTTCAAAAAACTAAAAATACATAGGGATATGTTTATAGAAATAATCGAATACGGAGTGCCGTCCGGCATACAAAATTCGGTTATAGGTCTTGCTAACGTTATAGTCGAATCGCAAATAAACAGTTTTGGCAAATACGCAATGGCAGGTTACGGTTCGTACGCTAAAATCGAAGGTTTCGTATTTTTGCCGATAACGAGTTTTGCTTTGGCGATACCCACGTATATCAGTCAAAATTTAGGTGCAAACAAAAAAGAACGTGCAAAAGTCGGAGCGAGATTCGGGATATTATCGAGTATGATAACGGCTGAAGTTATAGGTGTATTATTGTTTTTCTTCGCACCCAAACTTATCACCATTTTCGACGATACGAAGGAAGTCGTCGAATACGGTACTTTGCAGGCTAAAATTTGTTCACTCGGGTTTTGCCTTCTTGCTTTTTCTCACTCGGTTGCGGCAATATGTAGGGGAGCGGGTAGGGCTTTCGTTCCCATGGCGGTTATGATACTTTGCTGGTGTGTAATAAGAACGATTTATATATTTACGGTCATGAGAATTTTCGGAGATATTAAGTTTATATTTATGGCATATCCTATAACTTGGACTTTATCTTCGATAATTTACGCCGTATATTATTTCACTTCAAAATGGGAAGAAGGATTTTCGGTTAAGAAATATGAGTAAATCAAAATCGGTCATATGGGATTTAGACGGAACTTTATTTAATTCTTATAAAGTTATCGTATCGTCGCTTAAAAAGACGCTTTTATTATACGGCGTTAAAGCGGACGCAGAAACTTTATACCGTTATATAACTTCGACTTCGGTTAAAAACTATCTCGAAAGGCTTGAAAAAACTTACGGATTTTCGGCGACGGAAGTACAAAAGAAATACGACGAGATTGAAAATTCAAACGTTCTTTCCGTTAAGCCCGTTAAAAACTCAAGAAAGACGGTTAAAAGGCTTTATAATTTAGGCGTTAAACAATATATGTTTACCCATAGGGGAGATACTGCCAATTTTTTATTAAGTAAGTACGGCATAGAAAAATACTTTGAAGAAATACTTAATTCCAAAAGCGGATTTAAGCGTAAACCTTGCCCCGACGGTATAAATTATTTAATAGAAAAACACAATTTAATTAGGGAAGACGTTTATTATATAGGCGATAGGCGGTTGGACGTCGATTCGGCTGTAAACGCAAAAGTTAAGAGTATATTATATCTACGGGACGATAAGGCGGAAAAGATTGAATATTCCGATTTTATCGTCGATAACTTGATAGATATAGTAAATATAATGAAATGAAAAAGGTAATATCCGTATTTTTAATTCTTGTATGTATCGTTTGTTTTTCGGCTTGTAATTTCGGTATCGAAGAATTTTACGAAAGCAAAAAAATAGAACGGGGACAAGAAGAAATAAGAGAATATACCGTAAAGTTTTTCGGTAACGGCGGAACGCTTATATCGGGCGACGACGAACAAACGGTTCAAGAAGGCTATATGCCTACTATACCGTCCTTTTACCGTGCCGGTTATACTTTGGTCGGATTTGATAAAGAAGTCGTTTATGCGACAAAAGACGAAATCTATACTGCGGTTTGGGAAATTGCCGAGTATTCGTTAATTTTGCATCTATCCGAAAATTCTTATATCGACGACGCAAATTATATTTTGTTAGACGGTAAAACGTATAAAAGAACTTTTACTTTTTGGGACGAATTTTTATATCCTACGCCAACGACCGAAAACGGTTGCGAGTTTTATTCTTGGAAAGATTTTAACGGTGAAGAAGTAAACGGTGTCGAGTTGAATACCGAAAGCAATTTGGAAATATTTATGTTTTCAAATGAAGACTACGTTTCTATGTCGTTTTCGGTTGACGACGGAACTTTCGTCCAAGGCTATTTTTCGGAAAGCGGAGAAAAAATCTACGCCCCGAAAGTTATAGATAAAGAAAAAACGGGATACGGTATAAACTGGTATCAAGACGAAGAATATTCAACGCTTTATACTTTCGACGTAATGCCCGAAGAAGATTTGACTGTTTACGGTAAATGGGAAAAGGAAAGCGGACCTTGTTTTTACGGCTTTGACGTTGAAAACGAAATGATTGATAACCTAAACGAACTCCAAATGTTTTACGACTACGTTTTATATTACGGCGTCGAACTTGAAATGGGTGCGACTTACGACTGTATCGACGACCTAAAAACTATAAACCCGACGTTTAGGCTTAACGGTAAAACAAGTCTTGGAGTTAGCGAAACAAAGGTTGGCGGAGAAGTCGTAGCAAGAAAAATATATTCTAAAATAATTACGAGTTATAGAGATATTGAAGCGACGGTCGTCGCCGAAGATAACGGGTTTTATGCGTTAAATTCCATAGGCTATTCGGAAAACGGCAGACAACAAGATTTCGACGATTTTTATATTTATAATTTTCCTGTCGGCGATAACGTAGAAACGAGCAATCAACTTTTATATTCGGTAGAACACGGCTTTAATCCTAATATAGTAGAAAATTCTTCGGCGGAACGGGTATTTAACGAAGCAAAAAAAGTGCTTAATAAAATCATATCCCCGACCTATGACGATTACGAAAAAGTGATAGCCGTTTACGAGTGGCTTTGTACTAACGTCAAATACGATTATGAAGTCGTAAAGGCGGAAGGAGGCGATTGGGCGAAGTACGACGCATATTTTATGGAAGGCGTATTTTTTAGTCACAAGGCAGTTTGCGACGGTATTGCAAAAGCGTTTTCGCTTATGTGTAATATGGAAGGAATACCTTGCGTTGAAGTCGGCGGAAACGGACATGCTTGGAATAGGGTTAAGATAAATAATAAATGGTACGTTTGCGACGCTACTCACGGCAATTTGGCGACGAGTGGAAATTATTCGGTTTTGGACCATAGTCAATTATTTATATCCGATAAAATAAAAACCGAAATGGGATACACGTCTAAAGATTATTCTTCGATAATCGCCACGGGTGGAGAATACGACTTTTATGAAAATAGGACTGTGGAGATACTCGACGGGTTGTTTTCGACGAAAACGATAAACTTCGTCGTTAAAGACGATACAGATTTTATTGACGTTATTAAATATTGTCAAGAGCAAGAAGGGTTGAACTTAAAAGGAAACTGTATAGACTTTAAGTTTGAGTCAAATCAAAGTTTTTCAGAAATCGTTGCAAGCGCAAGGCGAAAGTATTTGTTTATTCCCGATTTTACTTACGTCTTCGGCGATTCGAAAAAGACTTCGGTAATAATTATATTTTAATGATAGGATTTTGATTTTCCTATCATTTTTTAATTTTGTAAAAATTATAATCATAGTAATTATTGGTGATTTTGCATATTTTATAAAATTTTGAAAAATATTTTACAAAAATACTTGACAAACGGTGTCGAATTATGTAAAATATTCTCAAAAAAAGGAGATTGCAAAATGGAAGGGTTGATTATAAGAACTTCGTCGAAGTGTTATGCTTTTTATAAAAAGATTGAAAACTATTTGGAGATAGACGACGTTTTGGTTTTGACGGTAACCGAAGGCGATATCGACGTTATATCTAATTCAAATCCCGATTTTATTATGATTGACGATGATTTGGGTACTACCGTCTTATCGGGGTTTATGCAAAAACTGTCGTGGAAGAATTACAGAATAGGTAAACTCGAAATAGTTTTTGATAATTTTACGGTTAGATTAACGATTTGTTATAACAGTAAGGCGGAAAGCGTATTTACCGAGAATATGTTTCAAGGTAAAATGACGATTGACGAGTTTACTTCCAAACTCTCGTCGAATTTAAGAGTAAATAAGGGAAAGAAAATGGAATTAAGACTCGTTGAGTTTTTTACGAAGGTAGGACTTTATTCTAATCTTACAGGATATTCTTATTTACTTACCGCAGTTGAAAAGTCGGTTGACAGTCCGTCTTTACTTCAAAGGATAACTAAAGGTTTATATCCGACGGTTGCACTCGAACACGGAACGAGTGCGGAACTTGTTGAAAGGAATATAAGAAACGCCATAGAAGTTATTTATAATAGGGGTAAACTTTACAAGGTTGCAAATTCTTTTTACGGTGGTAATTTTGAAAAGAACGAAAAGCCGTCGAACGGAGAATTTATTGCCTTTTTAACCACTATAGTTTAGTTGATAAATAAAATTTAAGATGTTATAATTATTATATTCGAGAGGAAATATGCAATTTTATCCTATTGACGAAAAGTCTTATGACACCTTAAAAAAATATTATATTGATTGCCGTTTTTTAGTTTCGGTATATTCTATGGGCGTTAAAATCATGTGGAAGAATTACCGATATTATTATGCCGAAGATAGCGGTTGTTTAATAGTCAGAAGTTATTATAACGGCGAATATCTTTTCGATTATCCAGTCAAATCAACTAACGGCGATGAAACGCAAGCCCTTAAAAGTATTGCAAAATACTGTTCGGAAAATTCTATTCCGTTCACGTTATTTGACGTTCCGAAAGATAAACTTTCGACTGTTTTATCGGTCTTTCCCGAAGTGGAAATCAAGTCTAACAGGAACGAAGACGATTATTTATATTTGGCCGAAGATTTTATTAAATTCGAAGGGAAAAAATACGCAGGGCAAAGAAATCATATTCGTAAGTTTTCAAGTTTATACCCAAGTGCCGTATTTCAAGAATTTACCGTTAAAGACAAGACTAAAATCAAGAAGTTTTTAAGCAATATCACCGCAAAAGAAACGCACGGTGCAAAAACCGAATTAAGTTTGGCTAAAAAAATGGTATCTTTTATAGGTAAAGACTATTTTGTTTGCGGTGGTTATACGTATAACGGTGAAATCATTTCGTTTTGTCTTTCTGAAATTTGCGGAGATACGCTTATCGACCATATTGAAAAGGCGGACTCGTCTTTTGAAGGCGTTTATCCCGCAATGGTAAACGAATTTGCAAAAAAATTTGCAAGAAACGTGAAGTATATCAACCGTGAAGAAGATGCGGGAAGTAGGGGACTTCGAATATCGAAATTACAATATCAACCCGTGGAGATTTTACAAAAGTTTAAGATTTACGTTAAAAATCCGTTATCTTCCGTTAAGAAAATTCCAAATTTGCAAGGAGATGGCGGTGTCAGTCTTAATCGTATAAAATCGGACGACGTTGAACTTTACAATAAGCTTTGCTTAGACGACGAAAGAAACAAGTTTTGGGGCTACGATTACAAAAAAGACTGTAAGAAGTTAACGGCGTTATATTTTTATAACGACCAAAGGAAAGATTTTAGCAACAAAACGGCGATAAATTTTGCGATAAGAAAAGACGGCGAATTTGCGGGCGAAGTCGTAATATATAATTTTGATTACGTTGGCGGTGCGGAAATCGGCGTAAGAATTTTACCGAAATTCGACGGTATGAAAATAGGAACGGAATCGATAAAAATAGCGTCCGAATATGCCGTTTACAAACTCGGACTTTTCAAAATCAGGGCGAAATGCTTAAAAGAAAATATTCCGTCTTATAAGATGCTTTTAGACGTTATGAGAAAAATCGGGGAAGACGACGAGTTTTATTATTTTGAAAAATTAGTATAATTGCCTACGATTTTCATTTTACGGTGTAAAATCGTTTGACAAAAAGTTAATTAAATATTATACTTTATAGGCTTGTTAAAGGCGATTGTTTGCGCCATTAGCTCAACTGGATAGAGCGTTGGTCTACGGAA
>JAZRYO010000251.1:0-5054 GCA_045600785.1 Christensenellaceae bacterium
GTGCTATCAAAATGAAACAGTTGAGAAAGGTCAGCAAACTCGAAAAGATAGTTTTCCCCTTACTCGTTTCGTTTGTAGTCGGAATATTGCTTCCCGATGCAATGCCCCTTCTCGGAATGCTTATGCTTGGAAATCTCTTGAACGAATCGGGAGTTACCGCAAGACTTTCTTCGCAAGCCCAAAACGGACTTATGAACACTATTACGATATTCTTGGGCGTATGCGTAGGAAGTAAGGCTTTCGGTACGGTATTTTTGTCCTTCTCGACCTTAAAGATTATTGCGCTTGGACTTATAGCGTTTATGTTCGGAACGGTCGGCGGACTTTTAATGGGCAGACTTATGTGCAAATTATCGCACGGACAAATAAATCCTTTAATAGGTTCTGCGGGTGTTTCCGCCGTACCTATGGCGGCAAGAATATCCGAAGACGTCGGCAGAGAAACAGACCCGTCGAATCACCTTTTGATGCACGCAATGGGACCGAACGTCGCAGGCGTTATCGGTTCGGCTATTGCCGCAGGATTTTTAATTTCGATTATTTAGTAGCCATTTGGCAAATGAGGTAATACAATGAAAAAAGTTTTAATAACGGATACTATACTTCGGGACGCACATCAATCTCACTCGGCGACGAGAATGTCGCTTGAACAAATGCTTCCCGCACTCGATAAACTCGACGACGTAGGATATTATTCTTTGGAAGCGTGGGGTGGTGCGACTTTCGACAGTTGTTTAAGATTTTTGAACGAAGACCCTTGGGAAAGATTGAGAGTATTGAAAAGCCATTTGAAAAAGACTAAAATTCAAATGCTTTTAAGGGGACAAAACCTTTTAGGATACAAGCATTACTCCGACGACGTCGTAGATAAATTCATAGAATATTCGATTAAAAACGGAGTTGACATAATAAGAGTTTTCGACGCATTAAACGACGTCAGAAACTTGGAAACTTCCATTAAGTCGATAAAAAAGCACGGCGGAATTTGTGAAGTCGCTTTGTCTTATACGACGAGTCCCGTCCACACTACCGAATATTTCGTTAAACTTGCGAAAGAAGTAGAAGGTATGGGCGCAGACAATATTTGTATTAAAGATATGGCAAACCTTTTACTTCCTTATACGGCTTACGAACTTGTAAAAGAACTTAAAAAGGTGCTTAAACCGACGACACTCGTCCACCTTCACACTCACAATACCACGGGAACGGGAGATATGGTATATCTTAAAGCAATCGAAGCGGGTTGCGATATAGTAGATACCGCACTTTCGGCACTCGGAAACGGAACGTCTAACCCCGCAACCGAATCTTTGGTTGCGACCTTAAAAGGAACGGAATACGATACCGGTCTTGACATAAATAAACTCGTCGATATAAACAATCACTTCAAAAAGGTTGCCGACGAACTCGAAAAAGCGGGATATCTTAACCCGAACGTAAGAAAAGTAAACGTCAATACGCTTATTTATCAAGTTCCGGGCGGTATGCTTTCGAACCTTATGAATCAATTAAAGCAACAAGGCAAGTTGGATAAATTAGACGAAGTTTTGGCAGAAGTTCCTAACGTCAGAAAAGACGCAGGCTATCCGCCACTCGTCACTCCGTCCAGCCAAATCGTCGGCACGCAAGCGGTATTAAACGTCTTAAACGGCGAAAGATACAAAATGTGTACCAAAGAGTTTAAGGCGATGCTTAAAGGCGAATACGGAAGACTTCCGTCTGCGACTAATCAAGACGTAGTCAAAAAAGTCGTCGGCGACGAAAAGATAATAACTTGCCGTCCCGCCGATTTAATCGAACCCGAATACGAAAAATTCAAGTCCGAAATAAAAGATTATTACACTCAAGAAGAAGACGTGTTATCGTACGCATTATTTAACGAAGTTGCACTTAACTTCTTTAAGTGGCGTATGGCTAAAAACAACGCTATAGACAAAGATATGGCGGAAAACAAGGATAGAGTATATCCCGTATGAACGTATTGATTACCAACGATGACGGTTTGACAAGCGAAGGACTTAAAGTACTTGCTGATTTTCTTTCAAAACGCCATAGAGTAATCGTACTTGCGCCCGACGGAAACCGTTCGGGTTGTTCGCATTCGTTGTCGTTTTATAAAGACCTTAAATTTAATAAAGCCTTTTTATCCGAAAACTATGAAAGTTATACGCTTTCGGGTTCGCCTGCGGATTGCGTTAAATTCGCCGTGCATAATTTCAAAGATATTAAATTCGATATGGTGTGTACGGGAATAAATCACGGCAACAATTTAGGTTCGGATACCAACTATTCGGGAACTGTTTCGGCAGGACTCGAAGCAAATTTTTTCGGTATCCCTGCCATTGCGTTTTCTAACGTAGGATTTTTCGATTTGGATTTCAAATCGAATTTGGAATTTTTGGAAAACTATTTCGATAAACTTTTTGAAAGTGCTTGTAAAGATTACGCGTTAAACGTCAATATGCCTAACGGCAAGGCGAAGGGTATAAAAGTCGTTCCGCTTGGGATAAACTTGTATTCGGACGGATACGAAAAATCGGACGAAGGTTTTTTTAGACTCGTCGGCGAGCCGTTAAAACCATGCGGAAAAAACGAAACAGACGTTTTAATGTCGTCGAAAGGTTATGCGACCGTAACCCCTATTTTATACGATAGAACGGACTATGCGTCGATAAATAAGATAAAGGAAAACCTAAAATGAAAACCGTAGTTATAGGCGGTGGACCGTCGGGACTTATCTCGTCGTATTTCAGAGCAAAATGCGGGGATACTGTTCTTTTAATCGAGAAAAACGAGAAACTCGGTAAAAAACTTTATATTACGGGAAAGGGAAGATGCAACGTTACTAACGATTGCGACGAAAAGGAATTTTTGTCGAACGTCGTAAACAACTCGAAGTTTTTAACGGGCGGTGTATATTCGTTTCCGCCGTCGGCTTTTATGGATTTTTTAAGTAAAAAAATAAACCTTAAAACCGAACGGGGAAACAGGGTGTATCCTTTATCCGACAAGGCAAGCGATATAACTAAATGTCTTGAAAGTTATTGTAAAGGCGAAGGCGTAGATATTCGCTTAAACGAAAAAGTTTTAAGAATAGAAAGTAAAGACGGAAAAATAGAAAAAGTAATAACCGACAAAGAAGAGATTTTTTGCGACGAAGTAATAGTTTGCACGGGTGGACTTTCCTATTCTTCAACGGGTAGCGACGGTGACGGTTATAAATTTGCAAAAAGTTTAGGACATACGGTTATTCCTCCTATGCCTGCGCTTTGCGGAATAAATCTTAAAGGCGACGACTTCAAATCTTTGCAAGGCGTATCGCTTAAAAACGTAAAAATATCGGTTGAATACGACGATAAGGAGATTTTTTCGGACTTTGGCGAAATGCTTTTTACACACTTCGGAATTTCCGGACCTATCGTATTAACTGCATCGAGTTATATAAATAGACTCGACCTTAAAAAAGTTAGAATTTTTATCGACTTAAAACCGGCACTATCTTACGAACAACTTGATAAACGGATTTTAAGAGATTTCGACAAATATAAAAATAAACAAATAAAAAATTCGCTTGACGAACTTCTTCTAAAAAGTTTAATCCCCGTCGTTATCAAAAGTTCGAAAATCGACGGCGAGATAAAAAACAGCGAACTTAAATCAGCGGATAGAAAGTCGCTTGTATCAACGTTAAAGCGATTGGAGTTTTTGCCGTCGTCTTTAAGGGATATAGAAGAAGCGATAATAACTTCGGGCGGTGTTTCCACCAAAGAAATAAACCCTAAAACAATGGAAAGCAAAATAGTCAAAGGACTGTATTTTGCGGGGGAAGTTATCGACGTGGACGCTTTAACCGGTGGATTTAATATAACCGTTTCCGCCATTACCGGATTTTTGGCGGGGAAAGGAGAATTATAATGATAAATATAGCGCTTGACGGACCTGCGGGTAGCGGTAAAAGTACGGTAGCCAAAATCATTGCCAAAAAACTCGATATTTTATATCTTGATACGGGTGCAATGTATAGAGCGTGCGGACTTTTTTGCAAGAAAAACGGAATTAACGAAAAAAGCGAAGAAGAAGTTTCAAAGATTTTAGACAAAATCGACCTTGAAATAAAGTACGTAAACGGCAGTCAAATGACGGTTTTAGACGGCGTTGACGTATCTTTGGAAATAAGAAAGCCCGAAGTATCTATGCTTGCGTCCAACGTTTCGGCGCTTAAATGCGTAAGACTTAAAATGGTCGAAATGCAAAGAAAAATAGCAAGTACGACCGACTGCGTGTTAGACGGCCGTGATATAGGTTCTTTCGTCTTGCCTAATGCGAACTATAAGTTTTTTATGACGGCGGACAGTAAGGTAAGGGCTGAAAGAAGATACAAAGAACTTTTAGAAAAAGGCGAAAAAGAAGATTTTGAAGCCTTACATAAAGAAATAATCGAAAGAGATTATAACGACAGTCATAGAGAGTTTGCACCCTTAAAACAAGCGGACGATGCAACGCTTATCGACACGTCGAATATAACTGCCGAAGAAGTTGCCGACCTTATAATCGGTAAAATAAGGAGATAAAATGTATTATTTTCTTAAATTTTTGGTATATCCTTTTTATATGCTTTTGTTTCACCCGAAAATAATAGGTAGAAACAATTTGCCTAAAAACACTAATTTCGTTATAATTTCGAATCACTTCGGAGTTATAGACGTTTTCGTACTTTCCTATCTTTTTTTGAAAAGAATAAACCTTTTATCTAAAAAAGAGTGGTTTGACAAGAAGTTTAGGGCAATACTTTTCGGGTATTTGGGCGGTATCCCGATAGACAGAGAAAAACCGTCGTTAGATTCCATAAAGAAATGCCTTAAAGTGTTGAAAGACGGTAAAAATCTCGTAATTTTTCCCGAAGGTACGAGAAACAAAGTTAATTGCGAACTTCAAAGTGTTAAAGGCGGTGCAAGTTTCATTGCGTATAAATGCGGAGTTCCTATCGTACCCGTTGCAATGAACGGCAAATTCAAAGTGTTTAAGAAAAACCGCTTATATATCGGCGAACCTTT
>JAZRYO010000252.1:0-3456 GCA_045600785.1 Christensenellaceae bacterium
TATTATGTTAAAAATTAGATTGATTTGCGTCGGAAAAGTTAAAGAAAAATATTTTACGGAAGGGATTGAAGAATACAAAAAAAGGCTTTCGAGATTTTGCGATTTTTCGATAATCGAAGTAAAGGAAGAAAATTTCTCAAATCCCGACAAGGCGAAAATAGACTTTATACTTAAAACCGAAGGCCAACGGATAGAAAAATTTATTAAAGGTTATCCCATATGTCTTGCGATAGAAGGGAAGGAACTTTCAAGCGTAAATTTAGCCGAAAAAATCGGAAAATTTGCGGATACGGGCGAAGAAATTTCCTTTATTATAGGCGGAAGTTACGGGATAGACGAAAGGATAAAAGCGCAATGCATGGAAAAGGTATCCTTTTCAAAACTTACTTTTCCGCATACTTTATGTAGGCTTATCTTTTGCGAACAGTTATACAGGGCGTTTTCGATAAACGCAGGTGGGGAATATCATAAATGAACGATAAAGAATATTTTATGAAACAGGCGATTAAAGAAGCCGAAAAAGCCGAAAAGAAAGAAGAAGTCCCGATAGGTTGCGTAATAGTTTATCAAGGTAAAGTTTTTGCAAAAGCGCATAATTTAAGGCAAACGAAAAGATTATCTACCGCCCACGCCGAAATACTTGCGATAGAAAAAGCGTGTAAGAAGTTAAAAGATTGGCGACTTTCCGACATGGAAATGTATATAACGCTTGAACCTTGCGCAATGTGTGCCGGTGCTATTGCAAATTCGAGAATAAAAAAGGTTTATTTCGGTGCGTACGAGAAAAAGGGCGGTGGAGTGGTCAGTAAATTCGATATTTTATCTAATAGCGGGCTAAACCATACCGTAGAATTTGAAGGCGGAGTGCTTGAAAAGGATTGTTCTTTGCTTATAAAAAACTTCTTTTCGATGCGTAGATAAAAAAAATTAAAAAATATTTTTTTCCAACCTTGTTTTACTTGAAAAAAAAAAGAGTATAAGATATAATATATTCGCAATTTAATAAACGCTACGAGCGTAAATCGGAGGAAGTAATGATTACACATAGCACAGAGATAAAACTTTTTGCGGGTAATTCCAACAAGACTTTGGCAGAAGCAATCGCAAAAGAACTTAATTTGCCTTTAAGCGAAATCGAAGTTGGACATTTCAGCGACGGTGAAACGAGCGTTCACCTTGGCGAAACCGTAAGAGGTAGAGACGTATTTATTATTCAGTCCACTTGTTCTCCCGTCAATGAAAATTTAATGGAACTTTTAATTATGATTGACGCTGCAAGAAGGGCTTCGGCAGGAAGAATTACGGCGGTTATTCCCTATTTCGGATATGCCAGACAAGACAGAAAAGCAAGAGCAAGAGACCCCATTACTGCAAAACTCGTAGCAGATATCATTACTTCGGCAGGTGCGGACAGAATTTTGACGATGGACCTTCACGCCGCACAAATTCAAGGATTTTTCGATATTCCCGTCGACCACCTTATAGGCGGACCGCTTCTTTACAAGTATTTTAAGCCTATGGTTGACGACGATTTTATGGTCGTTTCTCCCGACGTCGGTTCGGTTTCGAGAGCGAGAAACGTCGCCGCAAAAATGAATTGCCCTATGGCTATCGTCGATAAACGTCGTCCAAAGGCAAATCAAATTGAAGTTATGAACATAATCGGAGACGTTAAGGGTAAAAAATGCTTAATGATTGACGATATGATAGATACCGCCGGAACTATTTGTCAAGGTGCGGAAGCACTTTACAACAACGGTGCAAGTGAAATTTACGCTTGTTGTACTCACGCAGTATTAAGCGGTCCGGCAATAGAGAGAATAAAGAATTCGCACATAACCAAACTCGTTGTTTTAGATACTATTCCTTTAACGGAAGAGAAAAAACTCGACAAAATCGAAGTTATTTCGGTTGCTAAACTTTTTGCTTTGGCTATTGAAAATATTTATCTCGACAAAAAAATGTCGGAGATTTACGACGATTGATTTTGAAGGTTGTTGCATATTTTAGCGACAACCTTTTTTTTGGAGAAAGATATGTATTTGGTCGCAGGACTCGGTAATCCGGGAAATCAATATTTGAAAACTTTTCATAACGTAGGTTTTATGGCTGTTGAACTTCTCGCCGAGAAATACGGAGTATCCTTTAATAAAAAGGGTTTCGGCGGTATTTACGGTATGACAAAAATAAACGGCGAACAAGTTATTTTTCTCAAACCGCAAACCTTTATGAATTTAAGTGGAGAGTGTATTCAAAAAGCGCTTGCTTTTTATAAAATCCCGACTGAAAACTTTATAGTTATCTATGACGATATCGATATTAAAATAGGCTGTATCCGTGTTAGAGCGAACGGAACGGCGGGAACGCACAACGGTATGAGAAATATCGTTCAAATGTTAAATTCCACTTCTTTTCCGAGAGTTAGGATAGGCACTAAACCCGAAGGAGAATATGAACTTATCGACTACGTTTTATCAAATATCAAGAAAGAAGACGAACCGAGATTTAAGATTTCGATAACTGGTGCGGTAAATGCGGTTGACGAGTTTATAAAGGGCAAAAAAATAGACGATATAATGTCTAAATACAATGGAGAAAAAGTTTTAGTTTAATATAATTTTTTCGTTAAAATGCTCAATCGATATATTAAAAAAGAATATTTGGGCGACGAGATAATATCCGTCGTCGATTCAATCCGCAGCGGGCTTCCCTCTGCGGTTTTCGGCGTTGGATTTTCGGAAAAATGTCATATAGCAACCCTTTTTGATTTACCCATTTTATATTTGGTTAAAGACGGATTATACGGCAAAAAAGTTGCCGAAGAATTATCTGCATTGACGGATGAAAAGGTAGTTTATCTTCCCCCGAAAGACGATGTATTACTATATAAAACGAGTTTTGATAAATCTGTATATTATCAAAGGATACAAGCCCTTTGCGATATAAAACAGGGTGCAAAATTCGTCGTTGCAACGATAGAGAGTTTATTGCAGTTAGTACCGAAAAACTTAACCGTTTTGGAAATTGACCGCTTGGCATCTTACGATATATATAAACTTGCCGAAGAACTCGTTAATCTCGGTTATGAAAGAAAAGAGTTTGCCGACGTCAAGGGGACTTTTGCCGTTCGTGGCGACATTTTCGAAGTTTATCCCATAAATGCCGACGGACGATACAGAATCGACTTTTTCGGGGACGATATCGAGTCGATTAAATTTTTGGACGGCGAAGAAAAGACGAAGGTAGAAAAATTCCCCGTCTATCCCGCCACCGATTTATTTATCGAAAATGGAGAAATCGATAGCATAAAACTAAAATTAAAAGAATCTTTAAGTAAGTTCGGAACTCTTGCCGTTAAGGACGGGGCAAGGGGAATAATGGACGACTTATACGAAAAACTCGACGGCGATTTGTCGGCCGATTGTTTGCAGTATATAATGCCGTTAACAAAAAACG
>JAZRYO010000253.1:0-2694 GCA_045600785.1 Christensenellaceae bacterium
ATTTGGAACGACGTGGCCGAGAGTACCACCGCCCGTAAAGACTATTTTTTTCATACGGTAATATTATGCGTAAAATTTACGGTATTTGACCAAAATATATATTTTTTCTTGAAATTAAGGCAAAAATATATTAAAATATATTTAAGGTATATGATTTTAGACGACGGCGCAAAAAAAATAATAGAAAAATTAAATAAAGAAGGGTTCGTGTGCTACGCCGTCGGCGGTGCGGTTAGGGACGGAATTTTAGGTAAACAAAGTTCGGATATCGATTTGACGACTTCGGCAACCCCCGAAAAAATTATGGAAGTTTTTTCTTTGGAAGAAAAAGTTTTAACGGGATTAAAACACGGAACGGTCGGAGTTTTAGAAAACGGAAAATTATACGAGATAACGACGTTTAGAAAAGAAAGCGGATACGAAGATTTTCGCCACCCAGGCTCCGTTGAATTCGTGTCCGATATAAGTCAAGATTTAAGCCGTAGAGATTTCACGGTAAACGCAATGGCGTATAACGAAAAAGACGGTTTAATCGACTTATTCGGTGGCGAACAAGACTTAAAAGACAAGATTATCCGCACGGTAGGAAACCCCGACGAGAGATTTTCGGAAGACGCACTCCGCATTTTAAGGGCGCTCCGTTTTGCGTCGAAATTGAATTTTACGATAGAAGAAAAAACGTTGCTTTCGGCGAGAAAAAACGCAAACAAATTAAATGCGGTATCTAAAGAAAGGATATATAAAGAGTTTTCGGAAATGCTTCAAGGCGACGGCGTTTATTACGTCTTGAAAAACGCTCCCGAAGTTATCTTTGCGGTTATTCCCGAACTTAAACCGTGTTATAACTTTTTGCAGTTTTCGTCGTGGCATAAATTCGACGTTTACGAACATATAATCCGTTCGGTTAAAAACGTGGAAAGCGACCTGAAATTGCGGTTTACTATGCTACTGCACGATATAGAAAAGCCGTCTTGCTTTTTCACGAAAAACGGCGAAGGGCATTTTTACGGACACGCCGAGAAGTCGTCGGAAACAGCCGAGAAGATATTAAGAAGATTAAAGGCGCCGAAAGATTTAACCGTGTCGGTCAAAAAACTCGTTGCACTTCACGATAGACCTTTCCCCAAAGACTATATAGGCAAAAAGAAGTGTTTATCCGAAGTCGGAATAAAAGACGCTTATAGCCTTATTAAGATAAAGAAAAGCGACAATTTGGCGCAGGGAACAGAAAAGGCTTTGGAAGAAGGCAAAAATTTAGATTTTGTTAAAGCCGAGTTCGACAAAATAGTAGAGAAAAACGAACCCTTATTTTTGTCGGACTTGAAAATAAACGGCGACGATTTGGTTTTACTCGGAATTAAAGGAAAAGATATAAGCCTTACGCTTGAAAAAGTTTTGCAAGCGATAATAAACGGCAGAGTTAAAAACGAAAAACAGGATATAATTTTCTTTTTGAAAAATGAACGATAACTTAAAGAAAAAACTCGAAATGCTACCGGACAGTCCCGGAGTGTATATAATGCTTGACGGCGACGGGCATATAATTTACGTCGGCAAGGCGAAAGTTCTTAAAAACAGAGTTCGCCAGTATTTTCATAATCAAAAAAAGCCCGAGAAAGTCGAAGCGATGGTGTCGAATATCGTTGATTTTCGATACATTATCACGAATTCCGAAATCGACGCATTGTCGCTTGAAAACAACCTTATCAAAAAGCATAAGCCGAGATACAACATTTTACTCAAAGACGACAAGACCTATCCTTATATAAAAGTTGACCTAAAAGAAGATTTTCCGACATTTCAAATAACGAGAAAAATAACGAAAAAAGGCAAATATTTCGGACCGTTTATGGGCGGAGTGTCCGCAAAAGACGTTTTGGAGATTATTCAAACGGCGTTTTGTATCAGACCTTGCAGTATTAAAATCGAAGAAGGGAAAACAAAAAAAGAGTGCTTAAACTATCATATCGGCAAATGTTTGTCGCCCTGTTCGAATAGGGTTAGCAAGGAGGATTACAAAAAGCAAGTTTTATCGGCGATAGACTTTTTGTCGGGTAAAGACGATACGGCTTACGAGATATTAAATAAGAAAATGCAGAAGTTTTCCGAACTCGAAGAATTCGAACTTGCCTTAAACTACCGTGAAAAGTTGAAGATGCTTGAAAAGATTAAGTTAAGGCGAATAACCGCACTTAACGGTTTTCAAAATATCGACGTTTTGTCGGGGTACGAAAACGGCGTGTTCGCATCGGTTAACGTGCTTACGATAAGGGGCGGAAGAATGCAAGGCGGAAGGAACTATTCTTTGGAAGACGCATCGCTATCGAGTGAAGAAAGACTGTCGTCGTTTATTACGAGTTATTACGCCGATAAAAACGATATTCCCGACGAGATTTTAGTATGCGAAGAACTGTCGGAAACCGCACTAATCCAAGACTTTTTCAAAAAAACGCACGAAAAACCCGTTAAAATAACTTGTCCTAAAAAGGCGGTAAAAAAGCAACTTATAGATATGGCGACGAAGAACGCCAAAGACTATCTCGAAAAAGAAATAGACAAGATAAAACACAAAGACGATATGACCAAACTCGCCTGTAAAAAATTACAGAAAATTTTGGGGCTTAAAAAATACCCGAGGCGTATGGAATGCTATGATATTTCGCACATATCGGGTGTTGACAAAGTCGGGTCTAT
>JAZRYO010000254.1:0-2014 GCA_045600785.1 Christensenellaceae bacterium
CGAAGACGGTTTTTTCGACGGTATTTCATACGGACTTGGGTACGTTATCAACGGATTTTTACCGGGCGCAAGATACGCAAACAAGAGATATAAAGAATACAAAGAGCTTAAAAAGGAAAAAAGAGAACAACGTGGAAAGACGGTTTTATACCGAACTTTTCTAATCGTCGGTTTGGTTTTTCTGTGTATAGGACTTATTCTTTTGTTTATTACAAAAATAATTTAATTAAAAGTCGCCTTAAAAGGCGACTTTTTAATTTTATATAGGTGAATAAATACTTGAAATTTTTCAAACTATATTATATAATTATACTACTTAAAATTTTAGGAAGACATAATGGATAATTTTAACATTGATAACGACAACAGCATTTTAACGGTCAATGCGGAAAAAGTATTGACACCCGAATTTACGACTTTACCTATGATAGCCCTTCGTGGCAAGGTAATACTTCCAAACGTTTCCACGTCTTTCGACGTCGGTAGGATAAAGTCGCTTAATGCGGTAAATATGGCGGTTGATTCTTTCAACTCGCTCGTTTTCGTGTCCGCACAAAAAGATTCGGCTTGTGAAAACCCGACGATTAGCGACGTATTCGAGATAGGCACGGTTTGTAAAATCGACCATTTGTCCCGTATGCGTGGCGATTCTTTAAGGGTAAACGTTCAAGCGCTTTATCCCGCAAAAATCGTATCTTGTGAAGACAACGGCAAGTTTTTCAAAGTTGCGGTGAAGGAAGTCATTTCCGATTTTGGCGACGCAGTCGAAACCGAAGCGTATTTCCGTTTCGTTAAAAGCGAACTTAACTCTTTTTCCGAAACGCTTAAAAACGGCGGGGACGTTTTCTACGACGTAATCGCAATAGACGAGGCCGATAAATTCGTTTATGCCGCAACTTACAATATGAACTTTAAGGAAGGGGATAAACAAAGAGTTTTAGACGCCTCAACCGTAAAGGATAAACTTTACGTCTTTTACGAACTTTTGATAAACGAAATTGCGATAGCAAAGGCAGAGAAAAACATTGCCGAAAAGGTAAGAAAGAACGTAGAACAAAGCCAAAAAGAGTTTTATCTCCGTGAACAGTTAAAGGCGATACACAGCGAACTCGGCGACGACGAAAACGAGATAAACGAACTCGAAGAAAGAATAAAGGCTAAAAAGATGCCTAAAGAAGTCGAAGAGAAGGCACTTAAAGAGTTGTCGAGAATGGATAAAATGAATCCGTCATCTCCCGACTATACGGTTTTAAGTACTTATATCGACTGGCTTTTGGACTTGCCGTTTAACGAACAAAGTAAGGATAGAAGCAATTTAATCGAAGCCGAGAAGATTTTGGAAGAAGACCATTTCGGACTCGGAAAAGTCAAGGAAAGAATAGTCGAATATCTTGCCGTATTAAAACTTACGGGTAAAATAGGCGGTTCTATTTTATGCCTATACGGACCACCGGGAGTCGGCAAAACTTCGATAGCAAAATCAATAGCGAGAGCGCTTGACAGAAAGTTCGTAAGAATGAGTTTAGGCGGAGTTAAAGACGAGGCGGAAATCCGTGGGCACAGAAAGACTTATATCGGTGCGATGCCGGGTAGAATAATGTATGCCTTAAAAGATGCGGGAACTAATAACCCCGTCATCTTACTCGACGAAATCGATAAACTTTCAAGCGATTTAAGGGGCGACCCCGCAAGTGCGCTTTTGGAAGTGTTAGACCCCGAACAAAACTACACGTTTAGAGATAGGTATTTGGAAATACCTTACGACCTTTCGAAAGTTTTGTTTATAACCACGGCGAACTCTTTGGATACTATACCTTCTCCCCTTTTAGACCGTATGGAAGTAATAGAATTAAACGGCTATACGAGATACGAGAAATACGAAATCGCAAAGAGATATTTAGTACCCAAGCAAATAGAGAAAAACGGACTTACCGAAAACAAAATCGAATTTTTGGAAAGCGGTATTTACGAACTTATAGACGGCTATACTCGTGGATCTGACGTTAGAAATCTC
>JAZRYO010000255.1:0-8129 GCA_045600785.1 Christensenellaceae bacterium
ACCGGACACCGAATCTCAAGGTAGAATACACACGTCAACGGTTACCGTCGCAGTTTTGCCCGAAGCCGAAGACGTCGAAGTTCATATCGAAGAAAAAGACTTGAAAATTGACACCTACCGTTCAAGCGGTGCGGGTGGTCAACACGTCAACAAAACCGAGTCTTGTATAAGAATGACGCACTTGCCGACGGGTATAGTAGTCACTTGTCAAGACGAACGTTCTCAAATCAAAAACAGAGAAAAGGCTATGAAGGTATTAAAGAGTAGATTATACGACTACTACAATACTCAATATCGTAGCGAGTACGACGCAAACAGAAAGAGTATGGTAGGAACGGGCGACCGTTCGGAAAGAATCAGGACGTATAATTTTCCGCAAGGTAGAATAACCGACCATAGAATAGGTTATACGATTTACTCTTTGGAAGAGTTTTTGATGGGCGATATCGACGAGATGATTCAAGCCCTTCAAGTCGCCGACAGGGAGAAAAAACTGTCGAGTGGGGAAAGCGAAAATTAAAATAATTAAAAATAATAGAATTATTTTCAAAAAACCCCTTGAAAAAATACAAAATTTGGTTTACAATATATAAAAAAGCGGAGGCTACTAAAATATGATTAAACTTGTATATGGTCCGAAAGGATTTGGAAAAACTCAAATTATTAAAAATGATACCAACACGGCTTGCGAAACTGCAAAGGGAAACGTCGTGTTTATTACCGATAAAAAAGGTTATTCTGCGGATATCGACTTGAACGTCAAATGTATTTTCACCGAAGAATACGGCGTTGCAAGTGCGGAAGCGTTTGCGGGATTTTTAAGCGGAGTCGTTGCTGGAAACAGCGATATCGAATACGTTTTTATCGACGGATTAAAGAGAGTTTGCGGAGAAGATTTGAATGCGCTTAAAGTTATTTGCGATTCGATGAAGAACTTGGAAAAAGACGGAGTAAATTTTGAATTTACGATTAGTGCCGAGAAAAAAGAACTTCCCGCATTTTTGTTGGAATTAGCAAATTAAAAGAATATTTTGGCGGTAGGGCTTAAAACCCTACCGTTTTTTTATGAAAAATAGGCGAAATGACGTTAGATAGAAATAAGATATTTGACTTTTTGCAAGAAATATTGTAAGATTATTATAGTTCTTAACTATAATAGGAGTAGAAATGTTCGGATATTTAATGCCAGATAATCCATATCTATATCTCAAAGACGATACCCTATTTAAGTCGCTTTACTGTAGTGTTTGTAAAAGCATAGGTAAAACTTGCGGACAAACGGCAAGACTCGGACTTACTTACGATATAGCGGTTTTTTCGGCGATACTTCACAATTTAATGAACGTTGACGTTAAAATAAGCAAAAAAAGGTGTATAACTCATTTTATAAGAAGGCGTCCTATGGCAAATAGGGACGACATTACCGATTTATGTGCTTATATAAATACAGAACTTTGCTATTATAAGATTAACGACGATATTTTAGACGGAAACGGTGGAAAAATCAAACGATTGTTTTTTAATAGGGGACATAAAATATCCACTAAAAAGTACGGAAAAATCAGCGAGATAATAAAGAAGAACTACGACGACCTTTTTTCACTCGAACAAAAAAAGGTTGACAGTTTAGATAGAGTTTGCGAACCCTTTTCGAATATGATGGTCGAACTTTCCCGTTTCGTCCTTAAAGACAAGGCGACGGAAAGTACCGATTCGTTGTTTTATTTTTTGGGCAAGTGGATATATTTAATAGATGCGCTCGACGATTATGACGACGATATAAAAAATTCGTCTTTTAACGTTTTAAGACTTTCATATAAGTGCGAAAGTTTGAAAGAATTACTTGAAAAAAACGGCGACGATATATCTTTCGTATTTTCGGATATATTTACGGGAATAAGTCAAGCGAAAGACGGTTGCGTATTTTATTTCAATAAAGATTTAATCGATAACGTGTTGCTTCGTGGAATAAAAGCAACGACTACAAAAATAATAAATAAACGGAGTAAGGGAAATGAAAAATAATTACGAAATTTTAGGACTTAAATCAAATGCAAGCGACGAAGAAGTAGATAAAAAATACTACGAACTTCGTGCTAAATATTCCGAAGACAGATTTTTGGAAGGAGAAGCGGGAAATATTGCGGCAAAGAAACTTACAGAACTTGACGCTGCGTATAGAGAGATAACCGCAAAGAGAAAAGAAGCGTATTTTACAAGCGGGGACAGTACGGCATTTTCGGATATCGAAAACGATATCAAAAACGGCAACTTAACCGACGCACAACAAAAACTCGACGCATTTAACGACAGAAACGCCGAGTGGCATTATCTTCAAGCCGTAATCTTTTATAAAAAGAACTGGAACAACGAGAGTAAAAAGCAGTTGGAAATCGCAATGCAAATGGATTCGTCCAACGACAAATATAAAACCGCATACGAAAAGTTAAACGGTAGAATGAATTCGTCAACTAACTTTAACTCGGCGAATAAATCGGGTGAAAAATATAAAAAAGACTACGAGTTCGAAGACAGGCAAATGGGCGGAGAAGGTTGTTTCGAGTGGTGTTGCGAAATGGCAGTTTGTAATATGGCGCTTAATTGTTGCTGTAATTCGTGTAGATAATGAAAAAATCAAGGGCTGTTGCACTTTCGGCGATTGCGACTGCATTTGCAGTAATATGTTTGCTTATAGGTGCGTTAACGGGACTTTTCGATTATTCGGCAGTATTTATGGCGAGTATGTGCACTATGATTCCGCTTACTAAAAAACTACCGCTCGGTGCGTTTATGTGTTTTTTGGCAACGTCGCTTATATCGCTTTCGTTTGCGTCGGTCGATTTGCCGATGTATTTAATATTCGTACTCTTTTTCGGACTTCACCCGACCGTAAATTATTTGATAAGAGAAAAGCAATTAAATAAATTACTTTTTTGGTTTATAAAAGCAGTATGGTTCGTGGGTTCTTTACTTTTGATATATACTTTCTTTGCGAACTTTTTGCTTGAAGACAGTATTTTGGAAAATGCGGTTTTTCAAAAATACTCGTATCCTATTTTGTCTTTTATTTTGGTCGTGTTCTTTGCAATTTACGACCCGATTATGATTTTCTTCCAAAAGCAGTTGGATAGGATAGTTCAAAGATTAAAATTATAATATGATTAAAAATGAAATAAGGCAAGGCGTCGTATCACGCATAGGCGTATCGGGGGAAGGCATAATCAAAGACGGCGAATATACCGTTTTCGTTCCTTTCACTTTGCCGACCGAGAAAATTGAATATAAAGTCTTAAAGGTTAAGGATAAACTCGTTTTCGGCAAGGTTTTGGAAGTTTTAACTCCTTGTGAAGAAAGGGTTAGACCAAACTGCGACGTTTACTATAAATGCGGTGGTTGTCAACTTCAACACTTAAAATATAAGGAACAGTTAAAGTTGAAAGCAAAGACCGTTTCGGACTGTTTAAGTAAAATAGGTTTTATTACTTTTGACGTACCTATAACCCAAAAAAGCGATAACGACTATGAGTATAGGAATAAACTGCAATTACCGGTAAGAGATGACGGAGAACTTAAAATCGGGTTTTTTGCTCCCAACAGTCATAGGGTTGTGGAGATTAACGATTGTCCTATTCAACCAAGATGGTGCAGTACGCTTATTTCGGTGTTTAGGTCTTTTATTTTATCAAATAAAATAACGGCGTATAACGACGAAAGCGGGACGGGACTTATTAGGCATATCGTTTGTAGAGACGTCGAAGGGCATTTACTTATAACGGTTGTCGTAAACGGGGACGAACTTTTATATTCCGACCTTTTAATTGAAGAACTTAAAAAGAAGTTCACGAGATTTTCGCTTTTTCTAAACGTCAACAAAAAGGACGATAACGTAATACTCGGCGATAAATTCATATGTCTATACGGTCCGAATAAAGTCAAATTAAACGACATGGGGATAATCGCCGAAATGGGTGCGGAATCCTTTATGCAAGTCAACGACTCGGTACGCCGTAAGATATACCAAAAGGCGTTTGAACTTGCCGATTTAGACGAAAACACGGTAGTTATCGACGGGTATAGCGGTGCGGGTATGCTAACCGCACTGTTTGCCCAAAGGTGTTTCAAAGCGATAGGCGTTGAAATTATTAAAGAAGCGGTCGATATTGCCAACGAATTAAAGAATAATAACGGTCTTAAAAACATGGAAAACATTTTGGGGGACTGTGCGGAAGTTTTACCGCAAATTCTTGAAAGGGAAAGGGTATCTAATAAAAAGACGGTGCTTATTTTAGACCCGCCAAGACAAGGAGTATCCGAAGAAGTAATTTCGGCGATAAAAAAATCTTTACCCGATAAAATAATTTATATTTCCTGTTCTCCGCAAACTTTGGCAAGAGATTTGGGACTTATACTCGGAACGTTCAAGGTTGTGGACGGCAAAACGGTTAAATGCGAAAATCCCGAATCTTTATACGAACTTTCTTTCGTCCAACCATACGACATGTTTCCCCAAACCAAGCACGTGGAGACTGTAGTAGGACTATATTTGAAAGGGTAAAAACATATTCAATATGCCATTGCCGGAGAAATTTAGAGAAACATTACAAGACGCTAAAATTGATAAAAACGTTGTATGCAAAATAAACTGCGATTATGAAAATGTCGTTTCGAAAACAAATAAGAAAATAAAATGCGCTTATTTTGAACAAGCCATTAAAGTAATGAAAGAAGAGCTTTCAAAAGAAAAAAGTTCAAGAAGTTTTAGAGGCTAATGCTTGTTGTAAAAGTGGAGCAAGACTAAAAGTTTCACAAGAATTTGCAAGAATTAACGGTAGTTTGGATATCAATGAGAAATTAGAACTAATATCAAGTAGACCGTATCTAAATATGGGAATTAAGGGGAATTAAATATGGGACTTTGTGATAAAGATTGCTGTAATAAATGCAGCGGGTTAGAAGTTTGTGGTGGATGCGAAGCAAGTAAAGGGCACCCGTTTAATGGCGATTGTTTTATTTAATAAGATTATTAACGAACATGGACATAGTGAATATCTAAATATCAAAAACAAGCTTGTAGAAGAAGTAAATAATCTTAAAATTAACCATTTACATATTGATGATTTGAATTTATTGCCCGGAAATTATATCAATTTGGAATACCCGTTAGAAAACGGTTCAAAAATCAAATTATTAAACGATAAAGACGTATATCTCGGGAATCAAGTTGAAATTCCTAATGATGAAAAATGTTATGGTATTGCCACTAACGGCAAAATTATTGTCATTAGCAGATATGGGTGCAATGGTAGTAATCCGGAATTAGTATTGTATAGGAAAATTTGAAATCCTAAATATCTCTATAAAGTTAGACTCATGTCGACGACGAAAAACCTTGTAAGTAAAAACTTGCAAGGTTTTTTTATGCAAAATACACAATTTATTTAATAAAATTAAATAAAAAACAATGACAAATTTTTTTTGGTTTGGTATAATATAAAGAAAAAGGAATTTGTATCATGATAGAGAAAAGGCTTAAATCAATCGATATATTAAAAGGACTTGCAATGATTATGGTAATTTTGGTTCACTTTAATCAGTCCTTTTTATCTAACGTTAAATTTTTCGAGTACGGTCAAATGGGCTGTCAAATATTCTTCGTCGTTTCGGGGTTTGGCGTCGCTTGTTCTTTTGCAAGTAGATTGAGAAAAACGAATTCGGTTTTAGAATCAACGAAGTCTTTTTATCTTACTAGGCTTAAATTTATCGTTCCCGCTTATTACTTTATGATGATAGTAGTGTATATAGCAAATACGATTTCGCTTGGCGTAAGTTCAAAGGCGTTGACTTTCGGATACAACAGAAACCCCGTATCGATACTTTGCAATGCGCTTTTAATTCACGGTTTAGTACCGAGTGCGAATAATAACGTTATGCCCGGTGGTTGGTATATCGGAACGGCAATGATATTTTATTTGTTGACGCCACTATTATTTTCGTTGTTTTCAAAATCGAAAAATAAAAAATGGACTTGTGCATATACTTCCGTCATATCGGTAGGAATTATGGTTGCACTAACGTTTATTTTCGACGATAAGGAAATATTACTCGCAAACAATTCTTTCGGATATTTTCATTTTTTAACTCAACTCCCGTGTTTTTGTTTGGGAATACTTATGTATTTTGAATTGCAA
This sequence comes from Christensenellaceae bacterium, assembly GCA_045600785.1. Taxonomy (GTDB): domain Bacteria; phylum Bacillota; class Clostridia; order Christensenellales; family Borkfalkiaceae; genus UBA10281. Next base: position 6,189 of record JAZRYO010000255.1, read on the forward strand.
GAGAAAGACGTTTCTAAAAAAACGGCTATAACGTATTTAATTATTTCGTGCGTTATAACTGCGTTATCGATTTGGTTGTTTTTTACACCGTTTTTCGGTTATACGTATATGATAACCGCATCGCTTGTCGGACTTTCGACTTATTATCTTTTACAAGCGATGATATATTTTGAAAATAAGCACGAGTTTTCAAAAGCGTTTAATCCTTTAATCGAGTTTGGAAACAAGTCGTTATATATTTATCTCGTTCACGGATTTTTTGCGTGGACGATAGCGGAAGGCGAGCAATACGTCTTATCTCTTTTCGGGTTAAACGGCGATACGTACCTTTGGTTTTTCATAATGCTCGTAGTAGCACTTGTCCTTTCTTATTTCGTCGGTTCTTTATTCCAACGTATAATGAAAGGCTTAAATAACGTTTTATTTAATAAAGGGAAGAATAATTCATGAAAACTGTATTTATTAACGCAAAAATTTTAGACGGAAATCTAAACGACAAAGGCGAAATGCCTGTAAAGGAAGGGGCAGTTGAAATAGACGGCGATAAAATCGTCGGCATATACGGTAAAGATAAAACGTTCGGTAGCGACTATAACGTCGTTGACTTAAACGGCAAATATCTTTTACCGGGACTTATCAATTTGCACGTTCACCTTGCGGCTTCGGGAAAACCGCCGAAGGCAAACGCAAAACCCGTAAACTACAAAAAACTTTTCGATACTTTAACCAAAATTCCTTTCGTTATGAAGGTGTTTGCAAAACTCGAAGAAGGGCTTGCCAAGAACTATTTATTAAGCGGAACGACGACGATAAGGACTGTCGGCGGAGTTTTGGATATCGACGGAAAGATAAGAGATAAAATAAAAAAAGGAAAATTAAACGGACCGAGAATATATTCTTGTAATACTGCGGTATCAGTCCCCGGCGGACACTTTGCGGGTTCTTTGGCAACCGAAGCCGAAACTGTTGAAATGGCGGTATCGGACGTTGAGAAAATCGCAAATACCAATCCCGACTGGATAAAACTTATGGTAACGGGCGGAGTTATGGACGCATCTAAAGAAGGCGAACCGGGAGTTTTGCGTATGAAACCCGAAATGGTAAAAGCGTGTTGCGATAAAGCGCACGAACTCGGATATAAAGTTGCCGCCCACGTCGAAAGCACGGAAGGAGTTAAAGTTGCTTTGCGTGGCGGAGTAGATACTATCGAACACGGTGCAAGTCTTGACGACGAAGCGATAGAACTTTTCAAAAAGACGGGTAGTGTGGACGTATGCACGATATCGCCTACTCTCCCTTACGCCCTTTTCGATAAGGATATAAGCCACGTCGATGAACTCGGCAAAAAGAACGGCTATATAGTTATGAACGGCATTATCGATTGTGCAAAAAAATGTTTGGAAAGCGGAATTAAAGTCGGGTTGGGAACGGACGCAGGTTGTGCGTTTATCACTTCTTACGACACTTGGAGAGAACTTTATTACTTTGTTAAATATCTCGGTGTTTCTCCTGCGTTCACATTACATACCGCAACGAAGATAAACGCAGAAATTTTGGGTAAAGACGACGAGATAGGAAGTATAGAAGTCGGTAAAATTGCCGATATGATAGTATGCGAAAATAACCCCCTTGATACGTTTACTAATTTGCGTAAACTCGATAAGGTTATATTTAACGGAAAAATAATAAGTAATCTTAAAATCAAGAAAAGAGAAGACGTCGAGAACGCCTTGGACGGTATTTTATAAATCAATGAAAAAGATAGGTATTTTTTCTTCTTCTACTCCGATATCTGTAAACGCTCCGAAAAGATACGAAAGGGGAAAGAAGTATTTAGAAAATAAGGGATACGGAATAATTGCGGGAACGCTTGAAGGAAGGAAAGATTTTTACCGTTCGGGAAGCGTAAAACAACGTGCGGAAGAGTTTAATAAACTTATT
>JAZRYO010000256.1:0-9899 GCA_045600785.1 Christensenellaceae bacterium
AAAGCAGGAGTAAAAAGTACGGATACTTATCAATATCCTTTTGGATATATCTTTGGAACGAGTTCATATACCGGTGGAACAACAACACAGCAATATTATTACGGTTCCTCAACAAGTTCGAGAACTTTAAGTTCTTATTATATTCCGTCTTCCTTAAAAGAAGTAACGATAACCGGTGGAAATATTTTATATGGAGCGTTCGATAATTGTAGCGGACTTACGAGCGTAACGATACCAGACAGCGTAACTTCAATAGGCGAAACGGCGTTTTATAATTGCAGAGGACTTACGAGCATAACAATATCGAACGGTGTAACTTCGATAGGAAATCATGCTTTCTATAATTGCAGTGGACTTACGAGCATAACAATAGGAAACGGTGTAACTTCGATAGGAAGTAGTGCTTTTAGTGGCTGTTATAAACTTGTTGAAGTAATCGATTTAAGTAAATTAAATATTACGGCAGGAAGTTCTTCTAACGGTTACGTTGGATATTACGCATTAAACGTAAAACAAAGCGGAAGTAGTGATATAGTAAATAAAGATGGATTTTTATTCTATACGAATAACGGTACGAATTATTTGCTTGGATATAACGGTACAAATACCGAACTTGTTTTGCCCGAAAATTATAACGGGCAAAATTATGAAATCTATAAATATGCGTTTTATGGTTACAGTGAACTTACAAGTGTAACTATCCCGGACAGTGTAACTTCGATTGGAGAAAGTGCGTTCTATCATTGTTCTTCTCTTGAAAACATCACGCTCCCGTTGACAAATTTGAGATTCAATTATTTTGGATCTATATTTGGATCAAATGGCTATGATGATAATGAGTTCTTGGTTCCAATCTCATTAAAAACCGTAATCATAACGAAAGCAACTTTGATAGGAAATTCTGCGTTCGCATATTGCAATGGACTTACGACCATAACAATAGGAAACGGTGTAACTTCGATAGGAGAACGTGCGTTCTGGGATTGCACGGGACTTACAAACATAACGATACCGGACAGCGTAACTTCAATAGGATATAGGGCGTTCGAAGGTTGCACGGGACTTACGAGCGTAACGATAGGAAACGGTGTAACTTTGATAGAAGAATATGCGTTCCATGGTTGCACCGGACTTACAACTATAAATTACGACGGAACAAAAGCGAAGTGGCAGGCGATTTCAAAAGGAAGCTTCTGGAAGGGTGACGTTCCTTCTACTTGTGTTATTCAATGTTTAGACGGTAATTTGACTATTTGAATATTTGTAAATTTTAGGCTTTTACTCTCAAAAAAATATAGTGAGAGTTTAATATAAAGCGAAGGAGAAAAAATGAAATTTATTATTGTAAAAGGAAATAAAGACGTTGGGAAAACAACAACTATCAAAAAGGCGTTTATTAAACTTGTTAAAAAATATAGTATTTCGGATGCCGACATAAAATATTTTACGAGATCTGATAATTCTATTGCAGAAATAAAGGAAAGATTAAATCTTGAAGCAAGAATCGGAAAAGGGTGGATAAAAAATATAAAACTTATTGTATCATTGAAAGGGAAAAATATTTTGTTTTACAGTGCAGGGGACAAACAAACTGATTACTTAAAGATTAAAGAAATAATCAAAAGTAGAAAAATTGATATTGTTGTTTGTGCTTGGAGAACACCTGGGACAAGATTTATTCTTGAAGAATATTTTAAGGGGAAAGGAAGTAAAGCACCCGAATATGTACATGTTTTGGGAAACACACCTGATAGACGTGAAGATTATTCTCAAGATGTTCTCGAAAAAATAGAAAAGTGCTTATAATACGATTTAGGATATATCACGATGTAATAAAACATAATGCGATATCATAACGAAAAACTAAGGCGGTTGCTGATTTTCAGCAACCGCCTTTTGAATATGTGATTTATACGTGTTTATGAGTATATCGCCTTATTTTTCGTAAATCGAGACGCTTGTTTCGCCGTCGGTTTCCGTTAGTTTGACGACGATTTTTTCTCTTTGGGACGACGGCACGTTCTTGCCAACGAAGTCCGCCCTTATCGGCAACTCTCTATGTCCCCTATCGACCAACACGGCAAGTCGAATACTGCTTGCTCGCCCCGCCGAAAAGACGGCGTCTATTGCCGCTCTCGTCGTTCTGCCCGTGAACAATACGTCGTCAACTAAAATTACGTCTTTTCCGTCAACGCTTTCTTTGGGCAGTTTATCGAAAACTTCGACTTCTTCTTTTCTGTCGTCTCTATAATGGGTTATATCGAGTTCGTATAAAGGTAGCGTCGTTCCCGTATGAGTTTGAACGTTCTCTCTAATTAGTTTCGCAAGCGGAACGCCTCTCGTCTTTATGCCGACTAAAACGGTGTTGTCGAGACTGTCGCTTCTTTCGATAATTTCAAACGACAGTCTTGTAAGCGCCCTTAAAACGTCTTTTTCATCAAACAGTTGAGTTTTGAATTTCATAATATCACCTACTTAAATAATAACACACCCCAAAAAATTTGTCAATATTTATAAAAACCGCCTTTCGACGAAAAGAGTATTTTTTCATCAAAAGGTTATTTTTTTCTTATACCGCAGATATATTAAAGTATATAAGGTGATAAAATGCCCGTCGAAAAGATAGGACTTCTACGCCAAACACACGAAGGGTTCGGTAGTGGCGGAGAAGTTAGGGGAGTTATAAAAATTTACGAGTCTGACGGCAAGGTCAAATTAAAGGCAAGCGTCGTCAATCTCGACTATAAAAACGGCGACGAGTTTTATTTTCTCTACGTCGGAAACAAGTATTACGTTTTTCCGTTTTTTAATTTGTCCGTCGAATATATTTTAGACGACGGAGAAAGAAACAGCGGTGCGGTTGCCCTAATAAAAGTCGAAAACGGCGAAGTTTTGCCCGTTGCGTATCTCGACTTAAACGGCGGAAAAGTTAGTGAAAAGGAGATTATTGAAATTGCAAAGGAGAATATTACAGCGTGCGATTTCGCTTCAAAGAAGGAGAGCGACAACGTTTTCGGTTTTCAAGAATACGACGACGAACAAATCGCTACCGAGAACTACTTCGAGTTCGCAGATAAAGGAGAAGTAAATGCAAGACAAAATTATGAAAATGAAAATTCTCGAAATGAAGATTTTGAAAAAGAAAAAGGCGGAGAGTATGCGGGCGGAGAAGATGATAAAAACCGCTTGCGCAAAAGGGAATTTTTCAAAAGCATAGAAGGAGAAATAGACGAAATTTTTTCTTCGCACGAAAGATACTACCGTCTTGAAAACACCGTTAGAAACAGCAAATGGGTTAAAATCAACTATGACGAAAACAGGCACTACGTCGTCGGACTTTTATACGATAACGACGCTATAGCCTATCTTTGCTACGGTGTTCCCGGCAAATACGGAGAAAAACCGAGAGGGTTTGAAGACAAATGCCAGTTTTTACCTATTTCCTTTTTCGACCTAAAAGGCGACGGGTATTACGTCATTTTTCAAGACTCCGCAAAATAAAGGGTGCGCCCCGAAAGGTAAAATCTTTCGGGGCGCATATTAAAATAAACTTGCTATTTTCGAAAATAAATGGTAAAATTATTCTATGGTAAGAATTTGGCTTAAAGTCATTAAAGACAATAAAATAGTTGAACAAACGATATATGAGCGGGACGAGAAATTTACCTACTCGCACTTTATAGAATACGTGTCGGAAGGTTGCTATAACTTGGATATTTCGACGCCCGTCATCATAAAAACGCACCTTTTTAATTTTGCGAAGTATAACGGGGTTAAGTTCGTCCCGTCCGACTTTTTGGAAAAAGTCGATTTTGACAGTTTGTTTATAGAAAATTTGAATATCGAATAAATCAACCCGACACGGTTGATTTTTTTTTATTTTTAATGTATTATATTGCGTGGAAGTAGAAACAATGAAAATGACGACGAAAAAAATATGCAGAGCAGGTATTATAGCGGGGTTATACGTTTTGTTATCACTATGTTTTCAACCGCTGTCTTTCGGGGCGGTACAGTTTAGACTGTCCGAGGCACTTACCGTTTTACCGCTTTTTTATTTCGAGAGTGTGCCTGCGCTATTTGTCGGGTGTTTAATCTCTAATTTTTTCGGTTGTGGCGTTTACGACGTCATTATCGGTTCGACCGCCACCTTAATTGCCGGAATTATTACGTTTTTCGTTGGGGAAACGGTTAAAAACAAGCATTTGAAGTTTTGGCTCGGCATAACTTTTACGGTAGTTATCAACGCTTTTGCCGTTCCACTCGTGCTTTTATTGTCTGGCATGGCAGAAAATGGATATTTTATAGAAGTTTTAACGGTTGGCGGTGGCGAATTTGCCGTTCTTTTGACACTCGGACAAGCGTTTTACTACGCTTTTTTCTCACTCGGCACAAAACAGTAAACAAAATTCGTCGTATTATTGACAAAGACTGTTTTATATGCTAATATAAATAAAGTATATTAAAAATATACAAAAAACAGGTTAGAGGAACTTATGGAAAACACTTCAACGAAAAAAATTAAGACGTTAAGTATTGCAGAACTTTGGTTCGTTTTCAAAAAGAATCTCTTGTGGGAATTTTTGATTTGCGTAGTCGGAGTTTTGGGCGGACTTATCTTTGCGCTTACGTCAAAGCCTACTTATCTTTCGACGGCAAACGTAATCGTTACGGCAAGTTTTGAAGATAAGTCGAGTATAAACGATACGACGCTTGCAAGATATTACATTGACACGGTTATCAGTTTGTTTTCGGATTCCGAAATGAAAGCGAGAGCGAACAATCTTTTGAACGACCCCGAATTTTTCAAAAGAGAAGACACTAAAAAGTTTTTTGAGTACAATGGCAAAGATTACGGCTTCGTGAACGTATACGAAGAAGAAGGCGGAGTTCCTGCGCATACCGACTTTATAGAGAGATACGGCGGAGTTTCTAATACTTCGGCGTCGTCAGCGGCAAACTCTAACAACTTCATTATTACGGTATCTTGCGTTGACGGAAATTTTACGGCGTCGAGAATAAAACTTCACGCTTTAAGAGTCGCAATTAAGAACTTCTGCGAAGGAGAAAACGGAGAAAGACCGTTCTCGGCGACGGTTTACGTAAATTCATACGACATTCCTAATGCAAGATTAAATTCGGCAAGAAGAAGAAACACCGTAATTTACGGCGGAGTTGCAGGCGTTGGAATAGCGGTCGTTTATTTACTTTTAATGTATTTCGTTATGGATAAAGTTTCTTCGTCCGATAGACTTGAAATGATTTCCGGCGTAAAGAACATAATGACGGTAGAAAAGATAAAGAGCGAAACGAATACGGCCGACCCGTCCGAGCATAAACATTTGTCGTTAGACCTTAAAAAACTTGCGGATAACTTAATTTATTTACAAGACGGCGAAAACAATAAAGTTTTCCAAATACAGTCAGCGGTCAGTGGCGAAGGCAAAACGACGATAGCGACAAATCTTGCAATGGCACTTGGAGAAAGCCAAAGAAAGACGCTAATAATCGACGGCGACTTTTCAAAACCGAGTATCCACAGAACTTTCCGTTTACATAGAGAAAAGGGTATTACCGATTACTTCAAAGGTACGCTTGATTTTGACGGAATAGTCAAAAAGACCGGAGTCGAAAACGTCGACTTGATTACTTGTGGCGACAGAATTTCCAACCATACGATTTTCTTTGCGTCGGATAAATTCAAGGCGATAATAAAAGAAGCGAGAGAAAAATACGATTTCGTATTAATCGACTGTGCGCCCGTCAAAGCGCTTTCGGACTACATCAATATTTCAAGTCTTGTCGACTCGACGATATTAGTAGTTAAAAGCGACGTTTCGAGTTCGAGAGATATTCAGTATACGGTTAGAGAACTTGAAAGCTGTGGTGCAAACGTTTTAGGTACGGTATTTAACTTCAGTACCGAACAAAAGAAGAAAAAGTATTACTACTATTATTATCATCATAAGCACGACGAAACAACAAAACAATAAAAACTTTCCCCCGCTTATGCGGGGGAAACTTAATATTTGCTTCCTTAGTTAAATGGATATAATAAGCCCCTCCTAAGGGCTAGTTATGGGTTCGATTCCCGTAGGGAGTACCATTAAAGAACGAAAAGATTGATACAATGAGTGTCAGTCTTTTTTTCTTGCGAATATAGGGAGTTTTCTCCTTTCTTCGTTCGCAAATACCAGGCTCGAAAGTTCCTAGAATTTACTTTTTAGGCTATTTTCGAGTCTTTTTCTTTTTGTCTATAACTACAAAATAACGATAGCCCTATAAAATAACGAAAGGTCTAAAAATTCTAAATATGTAAAGATAGTTTGATGAATTTCATCTTTGCACTTGCAAATATTTTCTTTTGCAGATTGGACAATACAATTGATAGATTAAAGATTTTGTGATATAACACTTAAAAAATGGAGGAGTGCTTATGAGAATATCATACAATAAACTATGGAAGATATTAAACAATGAGGGTTTGTATGATAATTAAAAAAAGAAAATACTTTATTTTTTGTTTTTTTAATGTCGGTTGTTTTATTAGTAGGATGTGCAGTAAATAAACAGCCGACAGATAAAAGAAGTGATGACGTTATAATTCTTTTCACAAATGATATTCATTGTGGAATTAATGAAAGGTTAGGACTATCTTCTAATAATTAAAAATGCGTTTGGAGTTTTTAATAGCGTAAGCCACGGTATAGTGCGTTCCGCCCGTTTTTCTTCCGTCAAAGTAGGCAAAAAGCGCAGTCGAATTATCGACTAAAATGCGGTTTCTTAAAAGCATACAACCCTTAAAATAATTGCGTTCTTCTTTAATCAAATAGTCGGCTTTATTTAGCATTTCTCGGTATTTGATTTTTTCGTCGTCCGAATAAAATCTGTCTTGATTTTCACAAGGAACGACCGCCGTCGTCGTTATTTTATAACCCTGTTTTTTAAGTTCTTCAACCGCTAAAAAGCACTCGGTATCAAAGCCTTTTGCCATACCGATTAAAAAATTGTCGTATCCCCGATTATAAATTTCGATTAATTTTTCATAAAGTTTTTCGGGAGAAAAATCGGCGTCCAAATTTCGGTGTCCGGTAACGGCGCAAGAAGTCGGGATTTTTTCAAGTGGCATAGTGTTTATCATTTCGTAAGTTCTTTAATCGCCCTTTTATAAATTTCGAATTGCATTTCGAGATTTTTTATCGATACGAATTCGTTAGGTTGGTGAATAGCGCAGTCTTCGTCGGTTTCAGGACCGAACGCCACGCCGAATTTAAGCGCCCTTGCATAAGTTCCGCCACCTATTGCGATAGGCTTTTCTTTTTTGCCCGTGTACTCGTTATACACCCTTAAAAGTGTTTGAACGAGTTTGCCGTTTTTGTCCGAGAAAAGCGGTGCGGAGTGGCTCAGTTCTTCGTATGGCGCAATCTTGTCTAATATGTCGCAAATTTTCTTCTTTTGCATTGTCGAAGGATAGCGAATATCGACTGATACGAATACTTTTCCGTCTTTATACTCCAAAATATCGGGGCTTAACGTCAGGTGTCCCGTTTCGTCGGAAAGGGTTTTAAGTCCTAATTTATCTTCGAATAAATATTTTCTTATTTTACTGTCCACGCAACCTTTTTTCTCCAAATAGGTTATAAGCGGTAAGATTGCGTTTTTGCCTTTTTCGGGGGTTGAACCGTGTGCCGAAACGCCGTGAGATATAATTTCGCCGTCCTTTATTTCAAGTGGACAGTCGGAAACGGGAAGGGAGATTTTTGCCTTTGCCAAATCGCAAACGACGTTGACTCTTTCTCCGCCCGACATAGATATAATATTTTTACTATCGAAACAAAATCTAACCGAGAGTATTCCTTTTTCGGCGTAGATTACGGGGAAGTCGGCGTCGGGCGAAAAGCCGAAGTCGGGCATTTTTTGACAACTCTTATAGTGGTCGATACAAGCCCAACCCGATTCTTCGTTGCAACCGAAAATGAGTTTAATTTTTTTATTCGGCATAAAGCCTTCGTCTTTAAGTGCTTTAAGGGCGTAAAGGCAAGTGAGTGCCGAACCTTTATCGTCCGTTGCGCCACGGCCGTAAATTTTACCGTCCGCTTCGGTTGCCGAAAACGGCGGATACTTCCACGCCTTTTCGTCGCCGACGGGAACGACGTCCAAATGTACCAAAATCGCCATTTCTTCGTCGCCGTCGCCGAAAATTGCTTCGCCGATATAGTTGTCGTAGTTTTTCGTTTCAAAACCAAGCGAGTTGGCAAGCGATAAAGTAAAGTTCAATGCGTCGTAAGTGCCTTTTCCGAACGGCATATCCTTTTCGGCGTCGCCTTGTACCGACGGAAAAGAAATTAAAGTTTTTAGGTTTTTGATTATTTCGTCTAAATATTTATTCATTTTTCACCTTTTAGATAAAATATAGTAAAATCATTATACACTTTTTTTTATTTATGGTAAAATAAATTAAGATTATTTTTTATTTTAGGAGAAAATTATGGAGAAGGTAAGAACGAGATTTGCTCCGAGTCCTACGGGATTTATGCACCTTGGCGGACTCCGTACCGCACTTTACGCATATTTGTACGCTAAATCCAATGGCGGAGATTTTATACTCCGCATCGAAGATACCGACCAAGGACGGTACGTCGAAGGGGCGGTCGAACTTATATACAGTTCTTTAAGAGAAAGCGGACTTATTTACGACGAAGGTCCGGATATAGGCGGAAATTACGGTCCGTACGTTCAGAGCGAGAGAAAGGCGCTTTATATGGACTACGCTAAAAAACTAATCGAACTCGGCGGTGCGTATTATTGTTTTTGCACCAAGGAAAGACTTGAAAGTTTGACCGACGAGAACGGAAACAGAAAATACGACAAGCATTGTTTGTCGCTATCCAAAGAAGAAGTCGAGAAAAGACTTCAAGCGGGCGAACCTTTCGTAATAAGACAAAATATCCCCACCGAAGGCAAGAGTTCTTATCACGACGAAATTTACGGCGATATAGTCGTTGACTATTCCGAACTCGAAGACAACGTTTTAATTAAATCGGACGGTATGCCGACCTATAACTTCGCTAACGTAATAGACGATCACTTAATGGGAATAACTCACGTTATTCGTGGAACGGAGTATTTATCGTCAACTCCGAAGTATAATTTAATGTATGACGCATTCGGTTGGAAACGCCCCGTATATATTCATTTGCCTACGATTATGAAGGACGCAACGAGAAAACTTTCCAAACGCTACGGCGACGCAAATTTCGACGACTTCGTAAACAAGGGCTACTTAAAAGAAGCGATAATAAACTACGTTGCGCTTTTAGGTTGGGCGCCTAAAAACAACGTCGAGAAAATGACCTTACAAGAAATGGTCGAAAGTTTTTCTCTCGACGGAATATCCAAATCGCCGTCCATTTTCGACGAAGTTAAACTCCGTTGGTTAAACGGCGAATATATAAAGGCACTTTCCTTCGACGAGTTTTACGATATGGCACTCCCGTATCTTGAAAAATCTAAAGTAAACGGCAAGTTCGACCTTAAAAAGATAGCAAAACTTCTACACGGCAGGTGCGAAGTTTTAGGCGAGATACCCGAAAAAATCGACTGGCTTTGCGAGTTTAACGATTACGACCTTGCGCTTTTCGACAATAAAAAGAACAAGACCGATTCTACCGTTGCAAAACAATTACTTCCTTTAATCAAGGGGTATTTACAAGACATCGACGACTTTTCAAACGAGAACTTATATTCGGTCATCTCCGAAAAAGCGGGTACCGACGGGATAAAGGCGGGTGCGATTTTCTGGGTAATGAGAATTGCGATAACGGGGCAAGCGATAACCCCCGGCGGTGCGACCGAAATGGCGTCCGTACTTCAAAAACAGGAAACTTTAAGAAGAATAG
>JAZRYO010000257.1:0-5857 GCA_045600785.1 Christensenellaceae bacterium
CCCATTAGGGAGCCGGGAAATATAAAAGGTTCGGCTGCCATTGCGGTAGTTGGACCTAAAGGCGTATTATACTTAAACGAAGGTTGTATAATCGCCAAAAGACATATACATATGTCGCCGTCGGACGCTGAAAAAGCAAACCTTAAAAACGGCGATATAGTATCCGTTAAGGTTGATAACGAAAGGGCAACGACCTTTAATAACGTGCTTATAAGGGTTGACCCGTCGTTTACTTTGGAAATGCACATAGATACCGACGAAGCAAACGCAGCGAAGATATCTACGGGTATGAAAGCGGAAATTGTAAAATAAAACCAAATCGGAGATTTTATGATAATAGGTAAAGTAGTCGGTTCAGTCGTATCCACGAGAAAATGCGACAATTTGGTAGGAAATAAGTTTATGATAATAGAACCTATTCCCTGTCTTAAAGTAGAGAACCGAATCGTAGCGGTCGACAAAGTCGGCGCAGGTATCGGCGAAACGGTTTTGATTGCGCAGGGTAGCGCCGCAAGAATAGGTTGCAATATGGAAAACGCACCCGTTGACGCCGCAATCGTAGGAATAATTGACGAAGGGCAAAATTTAGACTTGTAATTTAAGGTGTCGATATGGATTTATCCGAACTTTCAAAACTTTATAGAGAAAGCGGAATCGTCGGAGCGGGCGGTGCCGGTTTTCCGACTTATGCTAAACTTTCGGATAAAGCGGAAACGATACTTCTAAACTGTGCGGAGTGCGAACCTTTACTTCGTTTGCACCGCCAACTTTTGAAATTTCACTACGAAGAAATAGTGGAAGCCTTCGACATAACGAGAAAAACGGTAGGTGCTAAAAAAGGTATCGTATGTATTAAATCTCACTATAAAGGTGCGATAGACGGGGTTAAGTCGATACTTAACAAATATCCGAATATCGAGATATGTATCCTTCCTATCGTATATCCTGCGGGCGACGAAGTAATGCTTATATACGAAGCGACGGGCAAGGTCGTAAGACCGGGCGGACTTCCGATAGAAAGCGGAGTAGCCGTATTTAACGTCGAAACGATGTATAACGCATATCACGCATTAAAAGGCGAACCGCTAACGAGTAAACTCGTAACCGTAGCGGGAGAAGTCAAAACCCCAAAGACCATGAGAATACCGCTTGGTGCAAAACTTTCCGAAGTCGTCAAAATGGCGGGCGGAGAAACGACGAGCGAATTCGTTTACTGGTCGGGCGGACCTATGATGGGGAAAATAGTATCGCCGTCTTCAACGATTACGAAAACGACGAACTCTATATTCGTTTTCCCAAAAAATCACTATTTAATAAATAAGTTTACAAGCGACGGTAGGGTAGAAATAGCAAGGGCGTCGGCAAGTTGTTGTCAATGCCAAATGTGTACCGACTTATGTCCAAGACACAATATAGGACACCCTATCGAACCGCATAAAATAATGAGAGCGGCGACTTGCAACGATTTTTCGGACGCTACGGCGTTTATGAACACTTTCTTTTGTAGCGGTTGCGGAGTGTGTGAACTTTTTGCTTGCCCACAAGGATTATCGCCGAGAAAACTCGTTCAAATGGTAAAAAACGGACTTCGTGCAAACGGCATAAAACCGCCGGTCGTACAAAGCGGAAAAATTAACGAAGCGAGAGATTATAGACGAGTACCGCTTGAAAGATTAGTCGCAAGATTAGGAGTTAAAAAATATCAAACGGACGCACCCTTAAATAACGCACTTATAGACGAGTTTTCGGAAGTTTGTGAGTTGTTATCACAACATATCGGCGTTCCTGCGATACCCGTAGTTAAAGCGGGAGATAAAGTAGAAAGGGGACAAGTAATCGCAAAGGCAAGCGACGGATTGTCCGTAAATATTCATGCGTCTATTTCGGGACTTATAACCGAAGTCAGTAAAACGCAAATAGTAATTAGAAAGATTTAACGGGGTCAAAATGAGTAAAGCAATAGGAATGATTGAATATAAAACCGTATCGGCCGGTATTACCGCAACCGATATTATGGTCAAGACCTCGGAAGTAGATATAATCGAAGCGCAAACGGTATGCCCCGGTAAATACATTTCGATAATTACCGGAGATTTAAGTGCGGTAAGGGCTGCGGTCGATTCGGCTAAGAACACCTTTCCCGAACAACTTATCGACAGTTTCGTTTTAGGTAATCCCGACCAAAGCATATTCCCTGCGATTTTGGGAACGACTGCCGTTGGACTTACCGACGTAAATTCTTTGGGTATTATCGAAACCTTTGGTGCGTCGCAAATTATCGTAGCGGCGGATAATATAGTTAAAACTTCGGAAGTAAGTTTAATCGAAATTAGACTTGCAAGGGGTATGTGCGGAAAATCGTACGCAATTTTCACGGGCGAAGTAGCGGCTGTACAGTCGTCTATTGATAGGGCTAAACAGGTCGTTTCGGAAAGCGGAATGTATCTCGACAGTTCGGTTATCGCCCGCCCCGATAAAAAACTTATAGAGAAAATTCTTTGAAAAACGCAAATCCTATGATTTGCATTTTTTCGTAAAGGTGTAAAATGCTCGCAGTTGAGAGAAAGAATAGAATAATCACGATTTTGCAGGAAGAAAAAAAGGTGGTAGTAAGCGAACTTGCCACTCTTTTCGACGTATCCGAAGAAACTATTCGTCGTGACCTTGAAAAACTCGAACACGAAGGCATCGTCGTTAAGGCTTACGGCGGGGCGGTTTTGAACGAGAATATGCAAAGCGATTTGCCGTTGTCGGTCAGAAAGCGTACCAACGTCATAGGAAAACAAAAAATAGCGGAAATTTTATCCGAAAGAATAACCGACGGTATGAGTTTAATGCTTGACAGTTCGTCAACCGCATTATTTATTGCAAAGCGAATTAAAGACCGTCAAAATATGACTATAATTACAAATTCTTTGGAAATACTTATCGAACTAAAAGACCTTAAAAACTGGAAGATTTTTTCAAGCGGTGGACTTTTAGGGGAAGACTCTTTGGCACTCGTCGGCAGTCAAGCCGATAAAATGATATCGGGTTTTCACGTCGATATGGCGATTGTTTCGTGCAAGGGCTTTGACATAACGAAAGGTTTTTCGGATTCTCACGATATGCACGCATCGACAAAACGTGCGATGCTTGAAAACTGCGATAAAAGAGTTTTGGCGGTTGACAGTTCGAAGTTCAACAGAATATCGTTTAACGTTGTCGGAACGCTTAATAATATCGACGTTATAGCGACCGACGTTCAACCGAGTAAAGAGTGGCTTGATAAATTCGAACAAAACGGCGTAGAGTGTTTATGGCCGAAGGAGAGTTATGAAAACTAAAACCGTATGTTTTGCAAACAACAAAGGCGGAAGCGGAAAATCGACGACTTGTTCGAGTATCGCTTACGCATTTTCAAAAGCCGGCAAAAAAGTTTTGATTATCGACGGCGATATGCAACTTAACTTAACGCTTTCGTATTTTAGCGAAGACAAAGCGTTATCGTTTGCAAGTTCGGATAAAAATTTATATTCTGCCGTAAAGGAACAAAAGCCTTTGACCGATTATATAGTTCATACCGATTACGAAGGTATTGATTTAATTCCGTCATCGACTCTAATGAGTTCGATCGAATTTGAACTTTATTCAAAGTGGCAAAGAGAATTTATTTTAAGAAAGATGTTAAAACCCGTCGTTGACTCGGAAGTTTACGACTTCGTTTTAATAGACGCACCGCCGACGCTCGGTTGTTGGGTTATGAACGTTTTATGTGCGTCAGACTTCGTTGTAGTACCCGTTGAAGCAAGTCCTTGGGGACTTTTCGGGCTTGCGAATATGTTTGATTTTATTCGTCAAGTCAAAGAATTGTCGCCGACTACCGAACTTTTGGGAGTGGTAATTACCAAGGTTGACGGAAGAAAGAATTACTTTAAGCAAACGATGGAAACCTTAAAAGCCACCGAAGGAATTAAGGTTTTCGATAACGTTATTCATTTGGACAGTTCAATCGAATGGGCGCAAGATAACAGTTTGCCCGTCGGTTTTTATAAAAAATCGTCGAGAAGCGCAGTCGAATACTTGGCGCTTGCCGACGAAATATTATCTAAATTTTAAGGAGAAAGATTATGCCTGTAGGTGCAGGAAGTTTGAAAAGAGCGGTTGAAACCGTTGAAAAGAAAGAAATTGTAAACCTTAAAGAAAGCGAATATTTGGATATAAATTTAAGCGATATCGTTTTTCGTGCCGTAAGAGTTAGCGGTGCGTTCATTGATTCTATTAAAAATTACGGCGTTATAGTACCCGTCGTCCTTGCAAAAAAGGGAGATAAACTTGCCGTAGTTGACGGTATTAAGAGATTATCGGTAATTAAATCTCTCGGTTTTTCGACTGTTAAGGCGATAGTATGTCATGAACCTTGCGACACGTTAAAAGACGAACTTTCGAAATTCGAAAAGAAAGTAGTAGTCGAAAAAGTCGTCGAGAAAGTCGTTGAAAAAGTAGTCGTGAAGAAAGTTCAAGCTAAAGATAATATTCACGAAGAGAAGTTTAAGGCAGTTAAAAAACTTGAAAACAGAACTCTTCCCGTATATTTGTTGTAAGGAGATAATATGCAATTCGGATTAAATCTCTATTCAATTAGAAATAGAATTCAAACTGAAGAAGATATGAGAAAAACTTTCGAGAGATTAAAACAAGACGGTTTTTCTTACGTTCAGTTTTCGGGAGTTCCTATGTGTTTGGACACCGCCGAGAAGTTAAAAAGGGTAAGCGAAGAATTTTCAATGCCCGTCGTTTTAACGCATTCGCCTATGGACAGAATTTTACAAGACACCGAAAATCTTATGAAGGAACACGAATTATTCGGTTGTAAAAATATAGGTCTTGGCGCAATGCCGACCGATTGCTATAAAGATAAGAACCTTTTATATAAGACGATAAACGACTTAAACGAAGTGGGAAAGGTTATGAAAGATAACGGCTTTAACTTTTTCTATCATCACCATCACTACGAGTTTATGAAGTTCGACGATAAGACCGTTTTCGATTTCGTTTTAGAAAAAGCGCCGTATATTAACTTTACTCTCGATACTTACTGGGTACAATACGGCGGTGCAAATATTTTGGAAACGATTAAAAAGGCAAAGGGTAGAATAGGTTGCGTACATCTTAAAGATTATAAAATTTTCGAAGATTACAACCCAAACTTTGCACCCCTTGGCGACGGCACTATGAATTTCAAGAAAATTATACCTGCACTTAAAAAAGCAAAGGTTAAATATTTCTTGATTGAACAAGATAACGCCGCAGATTTACCCGACGGTATGGAACAAGTCGAAAAAAGCGCAAAGTATTTAATTGAAAATTTCTAATACAAAAGACCACGGAAAAAATCCGTGGTCTTTTTCTATGGAGCTGATAAGAAAATGCAAAAATTTTGCATTTTGACCTAACGGTCGGCTATGAACCGGTAGCCCCTTGTTATTATATAAGGTAAGGACGAGGCATACCTGACAACGTTTTATAAAGGCGGATTTGAACCGGTGGCCTCCTCGTCGAAACCTTCACTTTTTTTAGTCTTGCTAAAACGCAAGCCTTATTATCGTTCGGCTTCTCCTTTTTCCCATAAAATTTTCAATTTTACGGGAGCCCTATAAATTGTGGCAAGGACTTCGGACACCGTCCGTCAACTCCATAGAAAAAAACCACGGTTTTGCCGTGGTCTTTTTCTATGGAGCTGATAACCGGATTTGAACCGGTGGCCTCGTCCTTACCAAGGACGCGCTCTACCGACTGAGCCATATCAGCATTTTCAACGCCTATACATTTTAACATAATAAAATTAAATTGACAAGTTATTTTATCCCATTTTCTA
>JAZRYO010000258.1:0-5734 GCA_045600785.1 Christensenellaceae bacterium
TCTTTCCGCAGTTTTCTTTCGTTAAAGGATTAAATATTATAACGTCGTCTAACCTATTTAGAAATTCGGGCTTAAATCTCTTTTTTAATGCGTCGTAAATTTTTTCGTTAAGTTCGTTATCGTAAGACACGGGAGTAAAGCCCATACTTTGTTTCGGCGCAGTAATATTTGCTCCGACGTTAGACGTCATAATGATTACCGTATTCTTAAAATCAATAAGTTTTCCTTTATTGTCGGTCAACCGTCCGTCGTCTAAAATTTGTAGCATTATATCAAAAATTTTGGGCGACGCTTTTTCTATTTCGTCGAATAAAACTACCGAATAGGGCTTTCTTCTCACTTTTTCGGTTAAAAGTCCGCTTTCTTCATAACCGACGTATCCCGCCGGCGCACCGATTAGTTTGTTGACCGAGTTCGAATCCATATACTCGCTCATATCTATTCTTATAAGTCCGTCTTTATCGCCGAAAAGCGTTTCGGAAAGCGCTTTTGAAAGTTCGGTTTTACCTACGCCCGTAGGACCGACGAATATGAACGAACCGATAGGTCTATTAGGGTCTTTAATTCCCGACCTTGCACGCTTAATCGCACGGGATACAGCCGACACGGCGTCGTCTTGACCTATTACTCTTTCTTTTAATTCTTCTTCGAGTGCAAGAAGTTTTTCGCTTTCCTTTTCGCTTACTTTGGTTAAAGGAATATCCGTCCACTCCGATATTATTTCGGCTATATCGTCCGAATTTATCGAAGGAAAAGAAGAACTTCTCTCGTCTAATTGTCTATCTGCAATATCTTCTATTTGCTTACGCAAAATAGCGATTTTATTTTCTAATTTCTTTGCACCGTCCAAATCGTTACGACTTAAAGCGTAGTTTTGTTCGGACGTTAAATTTTTAAGTTCACCCGTAAGGTCGGCATATTCTTTGGGCGTATAACAAAATTTAAGTTTAGCCTTTGCCGCCGCCTCGTCGATTAAGTCTATCGCCTTATCGGGAAGGTTTCTATCCGTTATATACCTATCCGAAAGCCTTACCGCCGACTCTATCGCATCGTCGTAAATTTTGACGTTATGGTGGGCTTCGTATTTATCACGAAGTCCTTTAAGTATCATAATAGAATCGTCGACCGTAGGCGCTTCGACGTTTATCACTTGAAATCTCCTTTCAAGTGCGGAATCGGGTTCTATGTATTTTCTATACTCGTCTATCGTCGTTGCACCTATCGTCTGAATATCTCCCCTTGCAAGCATAGGTTTTAACATTTCGCCAAGGTCAAATCCGTTGTCAGACGAATTGCCCGATGACGTTATATTGTGTATCTCGTCGATAAAAAGTATTATATTTCCGTCTTTAAGAACGTAGTCTATTGCGTCCTTAAACCTTTGTTCCAAATCGCCCCTATATCTCGTACCCGCAATAAGCGACGATATGTCGAGTGCGAAAACGGTTTTATTGCGAAGGGTATCGGGTACGCTACCGTTTGCTATTTCTATCGCCAAACCTTCGACGACCGCAGTTTTACCGACACCCGGCTCGCCGACGAGTACCGGACTGTTTTTGGTCCTTCTCGACAGCGATTGTATTATTCTCTCTATTTCTTTACTTCTGCCTATAACGGGGTCTAACTTCCCGCATCTCGCCTTTTCGGTTAAATCGTAGCCAAGCGAATATAAAGGACAATCTTCTTTAACCCCTTTAACGTCGCTACGGACAGTTTCTTCTTTTTCGATTTCGTTTCCACTCTCATCGCTGATTATTTGTTGAACTGTCGGCCTATTGAAAACGTTTGCGGCGAGTTCTTTTTCAAGCGAATTCAGGTCAACGCCTAACTTACGAAGTATATTCGACGCTTGACAATCCCTTTTGCGAAGTATGGCTAAAAGCAGGTGTTCGGTAGATACGAACCCTGCTTTAGCGTTATATGCGATAGACTCCGCTTCGTTTAATATGCCCTTCGCTCTCGGAGTAAAGTCCTTCAAATGATAGGACGACGAAAAGGTGAGTTGAAGTCTTGTAAAATAATTGTTCTTATTAACTCCCCATTTTGAAAGCAACTTCGACGCTTCGGAACTCGGGATAAGCAATATCCCGTATAAAATTTCTTCCGTTCCGACGTAATCGAGTTTGAATTGGTCCGAAAGTTTTTTTGAGTTTTGAACGGCTTGATAAAAGCCTTTTGTATAAGAGTGGTTTACCATCTTAAATTTGTTTAACTAAATCTTTCAAATAGTCTTTTACTTTATCTTTTAATTCGTCGTCTCTTAAAGCGTACTCGACGTTTGCCTTTAAGTAGCCTAATCTGTCGCCCATATCGTATCTTATACCCTTAAATGCGTATGCAAGCGCACCGCTCTTTCTCGCTTGAATATCCAAAGCGTCGGTAAATTGATACTCGTTATTCGCACCCGGTTTCAATTCTCTTATAATATCGAAAATGTCGGGGGAACAAACGTATCTTCCCAAGGGCGCAAGGTCACTCTTTGCTTCTTCCTTCTTGGGCTTTTCGGTAACTCTTACCATACGGTAAACGTCTTCTTCTTCGACTTTATCGAATTCTACGGATGCATATTTGGAAATATCGTCCATACTTACTCTTTTACAACCTAAAACGGTCTTTCCGTATTTTTCGTAAACGTCAACGAGTTGTCCGATAACTTGACGACCGTCGTTATACATAACGTCGTCGCCGAAAAGTACGGCAAAAGGTTCTCCGTTAACAAACTTTTCCGCAAGGGCAATAGCACTTGCCGTTCCGTTTTGTTCTTCTTGGATAACGTAAGAAATATTAGCCATAGTGTTCGGATATTTGATTTCTTTCAAAAATCCGTCTTTACCCTTTTCTTCCAAAACTTTTTCGAGTTCGGGTGCAGACTTAAAATGGCTTTCCAAAATATCTTTTTTATATCCGACTATAAACAAAATGTCGGTAATTCCGCTTTTAACGACTTCTTCTGCAATAACTTGCAGAGCAGGCTTATTGAGTATGGGAAGCATAGGCTTCGGAACTGCTTTCGTAAAAGGTAAAAATCTCGTTCCGTATCCGGCAACGGGAATAACCGCTTTTCTTACTTTGTTGTTCATAATAAAATAACCTTCTAAAATTATTTCGTACCGAAAAGTCTGTCTCCGGCGTCGCCGAGTCCGGGTACGATATATGCGTTTTCGTTAAGTTTTTCGTCCAAACAAGCGATGTAAATATCAACGTCGGGGTGTGCTTTTTGAACGGCTTCGACACCTTCCGGTGCGCCGATTAAATTCACAAGACGAATATCCTTACATCCTTTATCTTTCAAAAATTGAATAGCCGCAACCGCACTTCCACCCGTTGCAAGCATCGGGTCAACGACGATTAACGTTCTTTCGTCTGCGTCTTTGGGAAGTTTGCAGTAGTATTCTACGGGTTGATGAGTAACCTTGTGTCGATATAAACCTATATGACCTATTTTTGCGTTGGGAACTAAAGTTAAAATTCCGTCAACCATACCGAGTCCCGCTCTTAAAATGGGAACTACGCCTATACTTCTTCCTGCGACGAATTTTGCCTTCGTCTTGCAAATAGGGGTTTCGATTTCTTGTTCTTCAAGCGGTAAATCTCTCGTAACTTCGTACGCCATTAAAAGCGAGATTTCGTTAGCAAGCGCTCTAAAATCTTTGGTCGAGGTTTCTACCATTCTCATCATAGAAATCTTGTGTTGAATTAAGGGGTGATTTAATACGTGTAAACTCATTTTTATTTCTCCTTTGATTTTTATTTACTGTATTTTTTTTCGACTTCCGTTATTTTGTCGATTCTTACCTGATGTCTCCCGCCTTCAAACTCGGTAGTTAAAAACGCTTTTATAATATCAAGCATTACTCCGAGTCCTATAACTCTTTCTCCGAGTGCCAAAACGTTGGCGTCGTTGTGCATTCTCGTCGCACGGGCGGAAAACTCGTCGCAAACCGTTGCACATCTAATCGTCGGAACTTTATTCGCAACCATACACATTCCTATTCCCGTACCGCAAATAAGTATTCCCCTGTCAAATCCGCCGAACGCTACCGCTTCGGCAACTTTTTGACCGTATTCGGCGTAGTTGCAAGACTCTTCGCTATACGTTCCGAAATCTTCAAATTCATAGCCGTTTTCGGTTAAATACTTAATAATCGCCGATTTAACTTTGATACCTGCGTGGTCACAACCTATCGCAATTTTCATATATTATCTCTCCTTTTACAAGCCTTTGAAAGTCTATTCATAATTCCGACGTCAACGTCGCTTCCCGTATCCACGGTAAAAGCGATTAGTACGTCGCATAAACTTTCCGCCTTATGCAGTCCGTCGTATAAATTCGACGCTATCTCTTCGGCGGTTTTCCCAAGACGGATAACGTTGCCGTCAACCTTGTCCGCCATATAGTCGTCGCACATAAAGTAAACTCTTAATCCTTTTTGCTTACACTCGTTATAGTAATTTATTGCAAGGTTTACTTCACATCTATCGTACAATGCGGTTTCGCATTTGGGACAATAGTGGCTGTATTTCATACCCGGCGCTCTTACTTTATCCGTCGGCTTGTTATCCGAATACAAACATTTGTCTACTACTTTTTTTATCATTTCGGCGGTTATAAGTCCGCTTCTTAATATAATAGGCGTGTCCGTCGTTACGTCTAAAACCGTACTTTCTATTCCACCCTGACATTTTCCGCCGTCTAATATTAAAGGAATTTTTCCCTGCAAGTCTTCATAAACGTGCATTGCAGTTACAGGACTCGTATGCTTGGATACGTTTGCGGAAGGTGCGGAAATCGGCACGTCGCAAGCCCTTAAAAACTCTTGTGCACTCTCGCTTGACGGTATTCTTATTCCGACGGTGTCAAGTCCGCACGAAGATATCGGACTTATTACCCCTTTGCTTTTATAGACCATAGTAAGCGGTCCGGGTAAAAATGCGTCTTGCAATTTATATACGTAATCGTGTTCTATTTCGACGAGTTTTTTTATATCGTAATCTTTATGGACGTGAACTATTAAAGGGTTGTCCTGCGGTCGTCCTTTTGCAAGAAAAATTTTTTTTACCGCTTCGTCGCTATACGCTATCGCCCCGAGTCCGTAAACCGTTTCGGTCGGAAATCCGACGAGTTCGCCTTTTAATATCAAGTCTTTCGCAAGCGATAAAGATTCGTCGCAAATTTTAAGTATTTTCGTTTGATACATTTTTAATATGGAATATCTCCGTCTTCTTCGGGCGGTTCGGGGGGAACGTATCCGTCTCCGTCATATCCGTCGTCCACTTGTTCTTCGGGTTCTTCTTGTTTTTTATGACTTTTAACGGGCGGTGCCATACTGTCCGTCATATATCCTGACATATTGACGAACTTGGATTTTTCACCCTTAAATTCAAGGAAGAAAGAATCGCAAGCACCCGCTCTGTTTTTAGCGAAGATAATCTCGGCGACGTTCTTTTGGATTTTGCCCTTTTCCACTTGTGATTCGTCGGCGGTAAGGTCAGGTCTATGTATAAACATAACTATATCCGCATCTTGTTCGATTGCGCCCGACTCTCTTAAATCGGAAAGTACGGGACGTTGTCCCTTTCTCGCTGTATTTTGACGGGATAACTGCGAAAGTGCAATTACGGGAACGTCGAGTTCCTTGGCGACCATTTTAAGTCCCCTTGATATTTCGGTCACTTCTTGTTGACGACTGTCGTTTTGTCTGACCGCATTCATAAGTTGAATATGGTCGACTAC
>JAZRYO010000259.1:0-5093 GCA_045600785.1 Christensenellaceae bacterium
CGCCCGTCCGTTTTATACGAGTATGCGTTATCTTGTGAAACTATAACGTGGTCGTAAAGTTTTATATCGTGAAGTTTAAGCATTAGATAAAGTTTTTCGGTAGTCAAATCGTCTTGTTTAGACGGATTGATGTTTCCCGACGGGTGATTGTGAACGATAATTACGCCGTAAGGATTTACTTCGGCAATAGTTTTTGTTAATGCGGACATCGGAAACGAAACGTTAAAATCAGTACCGCAATCAAAAATCTCTTGCGAAATTATTTTACTGCTTTTTGAAATAAAAAAGGCACAACAACACTCTTTTTTAATATCCTTAAATAAAGATATGGTATAGGTTTTGATTTCCGTAAAATTATTTGCGTTTATATCCACTAATTTCTCGTGCGAAATGGTGTCGAATAAAACGCCGAGTGAATTTAGAAAGACGGCAGTCGTTTTGCCTATTCCTTCGACCGACGACAATTCGTCCACGTTAGCGTGCAAGCACGCACCTATACTTTGATATTTATTAAGTAGCCTATGTGCTTCGGGATTGACGTTTTTTCTCGGAATAGAGTAGAATAAAATAAGTTCCAAAAGTTCGTGTTTTGAGAGCGACGACGGAGATTTATAAAACCTTTCACGAAGTCTTTCCCTGTGGTCCTTATGGATATTTTCTTCGGTAGTAAAATCTTTCATCAGTCCTCCACGTTATCAAACAACGGCGAATTAAAAAACTCTTTAAGAGAAATGCCAAAGCCGTTTGCAATTTCGGTAATTAAATAAAGGTTTGGCGCACGGTTTTTGCACTTCCTTATTTCGCTAATAGAAGTTTGAGAAACACCGCTTTCCATAGAAAGACGGTATTGAGTTATTTTCTTTTCGGATAGAAGTTGGTCTATCCTTTTTGAAAGTGCTTTCGCAACGGTCATAATCTGCCCCCTTAACTACGAATAGTATATAATAGGGAACGCCACGTTATACTACGGATATACGAAGTAATAAGTTTATACGCACTAAATAAAAGCCCCGGAAGGCAACTGCCTTTCGGGGCTAAAATTTAATAATCGGTCTTACCTAATAGAAAATCGATGGACACGCCGAAAAAGTCCGAGAGTGTAATTAGCATATCAAAAGACGGTTGATTTCTGCCTGTTTCCCAAGCGGATACCGTTGCCTTTGACAAACCGAGTTTTTCTGCAAGTTCGCTTTGAAGTAAATTTTTGTCGGTTCGTAATTCTTTTAACCTTTCACAAAATTTATTACTCATACTTATATAATACAACTAATTTTACACATATCATTGACAAAATACGAATCGTATTTTATAATATCATTAACGCAACTATTCGTTGATTTTTGCGGTAAAAATGGGCAAAAAACTCTAATGAAAATAGAAAATCAACTAAAATTATAGAAAATCAACCAACGGTTGAGAAAAAACCGTTCAAATTTTCGTTGTGGCGTGATACAATTTATTCAAGCCAAAAAGGAGGGCTGAATATGAGTTATGGTCAAGTAATACAAAAGTTGAGGCGTGAAGCCGGAATGACTCAAAGTGAACTTGGTAAACAGTTGTGCGTTTCGAGTCAAGCGGTTTCAAAATGGGAGAACGATTTTTCCCAGCCGGACTTTTCAACCATCAGTAGTTTATGTAAAATTTTTAACGTAACGGTAGATTCTTTTGCTAAAATGGCGAACGACGAAGAAGACGACGAAGTGTCGATAACCGAAGACGGCGTCGAATCTAAATCTACCTTTTGGGGTGTGTGTAAAGATTGTGGTGTTTCGGTATTTGATGCAAACCGTGCGCCCACGCCCGTAAGTTGTGGTATCAGAAAAGAATATAAGGTAAAAGGCAGAAGCCGTATATCTTATACTATTGACACTTCAAGGGCAAGTGATACGTTATGTATAAATTGCAACCGCAAGCGTAAAGAGTACGAGCAAAAGGCGAAAGAGCATCAAGAAGCGGTACGGGTACAACAAAAGAGAGAACGGGATAGAGAACAAAAGTGGCTTATCTTCGGTCTTATTATGGCAATTTTAGGGGCGATAGGCGGACTTTTATTCGGCTTATTATATATTAAGAATATAGGTGCAGGTATCGCCATTGCGTACGGTATATTCGCTTTCGTTTCATTGCTTGGACACGATACGGTAGTCGGCGATATTTTGGAGGGGGGATTTGAAAAGTCCTTTCATCTTCCGGGCGTAATATTCGAATTGGATTTAGACGGTATATTGTTTATGCTTGCGTATAAATTTATCATTGCGCCTATAATATCGGCAATTTTATGGCTTGTATTTTTCTTCGGTGCGGTACTTCTTGCGATGGTCGTTGCAATGGTAGTTTTCCCTTTCAAAATTCCGAGTCTTATTTCGGACTTAACATAAAACAAAAAAGGAGTTAAAAAATGAAAAAGTTTTTAGTTTTGGCATTAGGTATTCTTTTTGCGGTATCTTCGGTTTTTGCCGTATCTTGCAAAAAGAAAGAATCGGCAAGTAGCGGTGGTTCAACCGCCGAAGTCGTTAGCGAAAAAGAAAGCGTATCCGAAAGTCAGTCTGAGACTACTTCCGAGAGTGAACACGTAGGCTTAAAAGACGGTGCACTTGCAAACGTTCAAACGCTTTATAACGACACGGCTAAAAATATGGTATCGGCTTATTCTTTGGACGTAATTTATAAGGCGATAACCGAAAAGATTAAAGCCGTTGACGAAATGGCGAGAGACGCAAAACAAACGGTTGAAAGTTTGGTTGACGATTTTACGAAGGCAGTCAACAAAATAAAACAAGTCGTTTCTACCTTGCAAGACTTAAAAGACAAGGCAGTTTGGGAAATCGATACGGTTTACGGATATACTATGGGTTTAATAGGCGAGCCGACTAAAAAGTACGTCGAATATTTTTACACGCTTACAAAAACCGCAATAGAAACCTGCACGACGGAAAACGAACTTAAAAGTTTATTACAAGAATTTGCCGTTCAAGCAAAAAAATATGCGTTCACTCTTTTAGACGGCGAAGTTAAAAACCTTATAAGTGTTGCGCAAGGCGAGTTGGATAAATTATACGAAGAAGTAAGCGGGAAGATTAAGGACGAAGATATTCAAGGCTTGGTTGACGAAATATACGAAGACGTTTCGGCAAGATTGTCGGGAATAATCGACGTAAAGACTGCAGTTCAAGAAATAGAGAGCATTAAATCGGAATTTAGAGTAAGAATTTCCGAATACGCAAAAGAAGTAGTCGAAATCGTTATCGACGACGTTAAAAAACTTGCAAAAGCAAAACTTGACGAAATAGTTAACGATGCGTTAAGAAAAATCCCTGACGAAGATTTGGCGCTTGCGATAAACTCTTTCTACCAAACCGAAATAGAGAAAATCGATAAAATCACTTCGGTTGAATCTGCGGAGGCATTTGTTTCGGAAGTTGAACAAGACGCAAAGGAAGCCGTTAAAGAATACGTTAATATAAAAGTAGGCAGAATAAAACAAGCGATTAAAGACGAGTTAGACGAAAAAGTTTTGGAGTTAATATCAAAAATACCCGACGAAGACCTTCAAGGCGAATTAACTGACTTTTATAATCAATCGCTAAATTCGCTTGACGGCGTTGAAGATATCGACACCTTAAACGTTGCTTTCGAAAAGATAAAGAAAAATGCAGAAGAACTTGCAAAAAGAGTAATTTCCGAACAACTCGAAAAATTAAAGAAAACGGTCAAAGGAGAAATAGACCAAGCGTTTAATAAAGCGATGGATAAAATTCCCGACCAAAAAATAAAAGGCGAACTTACCGGTTTTTATAACGACGAAATGGATAAGTTAAATAAAATCGACAGTTTAGAAGGGGCGCAAGAATCGTTAAAAACGATAAAGGACGACGTCGTTAAATTCGTTTCCGAAAAAGTAAAGGAATATTTTACGTTTTTTGCAAACGACGTATTCGGAAGATTTAAGAGCGCACCTGACGTATGGGAATTTTTGCCTGAATCTTTAAGTGAGACGAATAAAGTTATAACTTCCGTTCCCGATTATTCGAACTTTGTAAACGTATCGGATATTCCTACGAAAGTATTCGGAAAGCAAATGAAAGCCGTCTTAAACGGAACGAGATATTACTTAAAAGCAAGGACTTTGGTAAATACCGTATTTGATAAATTAAATGCAGTAAAAGGTTTATATTTAGATTACGTTGCCGACCATTTGGATAATCCTTACGAGTTTAGTTATAGCGGTAAAGACCTTCCGTTCTCCGTTGCACTTTCTATCGGAACAACCGATTTTAAGTTAAGTGCAAACCTTTCGGGTGTTAAAGTTGATTTATTCTCGAACGACGACGGAAAATCGGTTGGTGCTTTCGTTAAACTTGCGGAAAACACTTCGTTAAAATATTTGTCGGGAGACGGATACTTAAAATTCGGTGTAAACGTGCTTAACGCATTGTCGGTAATGGTAGAACTCGAAGAAAAGCAAGACGGAAAAGTAGAAGGCTACGTTCACGAATACGAAACTATTTTAGGCGTAACGGCAAGTACGGGCGCAATGCTTATAGTTGACGAAGATTATACCTATGCGATAGGAACGAAAGGCGACTTTATCGTCGGTGCGAGCGATTGTAGAAACTGTGAAGTTTACGAAAACAGTACGGGTGAATTTTTAGGAAGTGAAGTAAGAGAAAAAATAAGCGCAAAAACGACCTATAACACCATTTGGCTACAATTAAATAAAGTAAGTAGAGTCAACAGTATAAAAAAGGAAGACAAGAAAAACGGATTAAACAACGATACGATATATATAAACGGATTTAACGATACTATACACACGAAAATTGTTTCGATAGCGAATACTTCTCGTAGATTTGATATAGAGTTTAAGAAAGTTTACGCATATACTTACGATGTCCAAAACGACAAGTATGAAAGTGTTGATTTTGAAATTCCGCTTATCTTTATCCAAGAAGAATATTTAGATTCGTTTGCAAGCGACTTCCAAGACAAAAACGGAGACTATTTAAGCGGAAACGTCGTATTGAATTTTGCAGAAAAATATAGAAATGCAATAGGATATGCGTATAAAACGTTATTACCGCAATTTGATTTAT
>JAZRYO010000260.1:0-2975 GCA_045600785.1 Christensenellaceae bacterium
GATATAGACGGCGCTTGCGGTCAACTCCGTAGAAAATTTATAGAGAAGGAGAACGGCGATTTATCAAGTCATTAAAATAAATTCGGGCAAATATACCCTTCTAAAAGACGGTGAACAAATTATTTGCACCGCAAAAGGTTCGCTGAAAATTAAAAGCGACGGAATAAAAACGGGCGACTTCGTCGAAGTCAAAGATAACGTTATAGTTAGCGTGCAAGAAAGACGAAACTTTCTTAAACGCCCGTCGGTTGCGAATATCGACGAAGTCGCAATCGTCATAGCAAATCCCCCTTGCCCCGATTATTTTCTAATAGATAAAATAATATCGGTTTGCGAACTGAACGGGATTTCGTGTTTAATCATCGTAAATAAAACCGATTTGGGCGACGATACTTATAAAAGGGTTGAAAGCGAATACAAGGGCATAAATACCGACGTCTTTTCAATATCGGCAAAGACGGGTGAAAACGTAGCGAAGTTAAAAGAACGGTTAAAAGATAGACTCGTCGTTTTGGTCGGGCAGTCCGCCGTCGGTAAAACGTCGCTTATAAATATACTTTTCGGCACGAATAATAAAGTCGGACAGTTGAGTGAAAAGACGGGTAAAGGCAAACAAACGACGACTGTTTCGGAGATAATATCAAACGGCGTGTTTAAGGTTATCGACACCCCCGGATTTTCGGCTTTCGATTTGGATATCGCATCGAACGAACTTGCAAATTCTTATAGAGAGTTTTTTGAGTTTTCAAGCGGTTGCAAATTTAGGGGTTGTTCGCATACGACCGAACCGAATTGCGAAGTTTTATCCGCCGTTAAAAACGGCTTATTAAATAAGGATAGATATTTAAGATATTTAGAAATATATAAACAACAAAAAGAGAAGGAAAAAAATGGGAAAAAACATTAAAATAGCCCCGTCGATTTTAACGGCGGATTTTACGAAAATCAAAGACGAGATAAAATCTCTTGAAGATGCGGGTGCGGACTATATCCACCTTGACGTTATGGACGGCGTTTTCGTTCCGAATATAACGTTCGGAATAAAAATGGTCGAAGATATAAGAAAAATCACGACTTTACCGCTTGATTGTCATTTAATGATAGTCCACCCTGAAAGATACGTCGAAAAATTTGCAAAAGCAGGTGCGGACTATATAACCGTACACTACGAAGCGACGAAAAGAAAACTCAAAAAATGCCTTAAACAAATTAAGTCCTTCGGAGTAAAATGCGGACTCGTAATAAATCCCGATACCCCCGTCAAAAAAATAAGGAAGTATATCCCTTTATGCGATATGGTGCTCGTTATGAGCGTTTATCCCGGTTTCGGCGGACAAAAGTTTATAGGCGACGTATTACAAAAGTGCGACGAAATAAGAAAGATTATCGATAAAGAAAACTTAAAATGTCTTTTGGAAATTGATGGCGGAATAAATGAGAATACTTGTGTTTTGGCAAAATCGTCGGGTTGCGACGTGTTAGTTGCCGGAAATGTGATTTTCAAAAGCGAAGATAGGAAAAAAACGATAAAAAAATTAAGAGAAAATTAAAATTTTATAGGCTTGTCTTACGTTTGTCGTAATTTTGCGATGAGACGAAGAGAATTTTACGGAGAAATGAATTATCACTTTTTTGATTACAAGAAAAACATAATAGGTTATTCGGGAGAAGACTTGTTCAGCATAAAACATATTCTTATTATGACGATAATGTTTTGTGTTATGATTGCCTTATGTATTATTTTCAAAAAGGCAAAAGAAAAGAATATCACGGTTTTTTTGAAAGTTCTATCCATATTTATACCTTTATTAGAAATAAGTAAAATAACGTGGGAAACCGTATGGGACTTAAAAACCGGTTCAAACTTCGATTATGTCGGCTTATTGCCGTTATACACGTGTTCTATCTTTATGTTTTCCTTGCCATTTGCGGCATTTGGAAAAGGGCGGGCAAAAAAGTACGCATTGTCGTTTATTACGACGTTGGGTGTTCCGTCCGGACTTACTAATTTTGTTTACTATCATATTTTAGAAACGTATCCCATTTTCACCTTTCCCGCAACTCACAGTATGATATTTCATTTTTCAATGGTTTTTACCGGTGTTTTTCTGATGGTGACAGGTTATTATCGTCCGACGTTTATCGACTTATTATACGGTATGATACCGCTTTGGATTTTTTCGGTTTTGGTAATACCGGTGAATTTTATCATATATAGGTACAATATTTGGGTTGACTATATGCTTTATATGCGTGGAGCAGGTATGCCTTTGATAGGGTGGTTAAGCGATTATTTCAGAAGTCACGGAATACTGTTGATTTATTCTTTGTTGATGGCTACAGTCGGGTACGGAACACTTAATTTAATAACGGTGTCTTTTGAACAACTCATATTCAAACTGACAAATAAAAAGAATTACAAATTTTCAAAAAAGGAATGATTATCAAATGGAACGAGAAAAACTCATTAAAACCGAAAATCTTTGTAAGTCATTCAAAACAGAGTTCGGTGAACAACGGATTATAACCGATCTAAATATCGAAATATATAAAGGCGATTTTACGGTTATTATGGGAGCGAGTGGTTCAGGCAAGTCAACATTGCTATATAATCTTTCGGGGCTTGACCATCCCACAAGCGGAACAATTACGTTTAGTGGCAAAAACATTACCGAAATGACTGCCGACCAAATGGCAGATTTTCGCAAACGTTACTGTGGATTTATTTTCCAACAGCATTGCCTTATCGATAATCTGAACGTACTTGATAATGTCGTCGTGGCAGGCATGCTCGTGTCCGGGAATAAAAAAGAGATTATAAAAAGGGCAAAACAATTGTTCAGTCAGTTGGAAATTTCGGAAACGACTGAAAAAAAACGTCCGAATCAAATATCCAACGGAAGAGCGCAAAGGGTTGCGATAGCCCGAGCATTGATTAATTCACCCGATATTATCTTTGCGGACGAGCCGACCGG
>JAZRYO010000261.1:0-1347 GCA_045600785.1 Christensenellaceae bacterium
TAACTTCCAAAACTTTACCACGTCTTATCTCGCCGTTCTCTTGGGTAATCTCGCAAAGTTCGTCGAATTTTACGCCTTCAACCCCTTCGACTAACATTAAAGGTCCTACGACTTCTTTTATCGTTTTATATTCCTTATACATCGTCTTCTCCTTTATCGGTTAAGGCTTTAAGTTCGACGTCGATTTGTTTTTCTATCTCGTCGAAAGTCGATAACGAACTTTCTTCTATATATTTCGCTCTACCTATTTTTTCTTTTACACTACTTGACAAAATTTCTTCGACACCGACGAAAGATTGCACCGCTTCCAAACTCATATCGTAAAACTTCTTTATGAGTTTAAGCATCTTATACTGCTTATTTAACGACGTATAGGTGTCCGTTTCGTGAAATGCGTTTTGATGCAAATAGTCTTCTCTTATCATTTTCGCCGTTTCCATAGTCATACGGTCTTTGGACGAAAGTGCGTCCATACCGACGAGTCTTACTATCTCGTCAAGCGACGCTTCTTCTTGAAGTATATTCATAATAAACGCACGGAGAGTCATAAAATCTTCGCCTACGTTTTCGTTAAACCATTCTTCCATTCTATCGGCGTAAAGGGAATAACTTATAAGCCAGTCGATAGCGGGGAAATGCCTTTTATACGCAAGCGATGCGGACAAGCCCCAGAATACTTTTACTATTCTTAACGTCGCTTGCGATACGGGTTCGGATAAGTCTCCGCCCGGTGGCGATACCGCACCTATTGCGGATACCGACCCCGTTCTTTCTTCACTACCTAAAATCTTTACTATTCCCGCCCTTTCGTAAAACTCCGCAAGTCTTGACGCAAGATACGCAGGATAACCTTCGTCGCCCGGCATTTCTTCTAATCTACCGCTCATTTCACGAAGCGCTTCCGCCCAACGTGAAGTGGAGTCTGCCATTATTGCGACGTTGTAGCCCATATCTCTAAAATATTCGGCTATCGTTATGCCCGTGTATATAGACGCTTCTCTCGCCGCAACGGGCATATCGGACGTATTAGCAATAAGCACGGTACGTTTCATAAGCGGTTCACCCGTTTTAGGATCTTTCAATTCGGGAAATTCGTTCAAAACGTCGGTCATTTCGTTACCACGTTCACCGCAACCGACGTAAACGATAATATCGGCGTCCGCCCATTTTGCAAGTTGATGTTGAACGACGGTTTTACCGCTACCGAAAGGTCCGGGAACGGCTGCAACGCCACCCTTTGCAATAGGGAAAAGCGTATCGATAACACGTTGACCCGTAACCATAGGTTTATAAGGCGTCATTTTTTCAAAATAAGGACGACCTTTACGAACGGGCCACTTTTGAAGC
>JAZRYO010000262.1:0-3694 GCA_045600785.1 Christensenellaceae bacterium
CCTACAAGGGTAAAAGAAATTTTATCAATGCTTTATCCAACCGTAAGCGTTAATATAATAAATGCGGGAGTTAGTGGAGATATAGCGGTAAACGGCTTAAAGAGATTTGAAAAAGACGTTTTAGCCTTTAATCCCGATTTAGTCGTCGTTGCCTTTGGAGTAAACGATTCGACTTTGGGTAAAGAAAACGTCAACGATTATTTAGGCGCTTTAGAGCAAATATTCGATAAGACGAAAAAGGCAAAAGCCGAGTGCGTGTTTTTAGCGCAAAACCGTATGAATGATAAAGTAAGCGGACACCTTCACGAAGAAAACGAGATAGAGATTGCAAAGCGTTTTATGGAACTTCAAAATAACGGAACGGTACAGTTTTATTTTGACAGGGCAAAAGAACTCGCTAAAAAAATGGACGTCAAGATTTGCGATATATATAATTCGTGGCAAAAAATGTCGGACGGCGGTGTCGATACTACCGAACTTATGGCTAACAAATACAATCACCCGTTAAGAGAATTTCACTATTATACAGCGATTAAACTTATCGAAACATTTTTTGAACTTTAATTTTTATGGACAAAACAATAAAACGAAATATAATAAAATATATATTATTTGCAGTTTTATATACGACTGCATACAACTTATTTTCGGGTTCTGTAATACATACCTATTTTGAATATATAGGTCAAACGGAGAGAACGTCTTTTTATTCGTCGCTTATACAAATAGTACAATGCGTTGCAATGGCTTTTTGTTCTCTATGGGGAGATAAGGTAAAAAAGACTATATCGTTTACGGGAATTTCCGTCGGAATAATTTCGTTAATCGGTATTCCGTTTGTTTTATCGAGTTGCGAAGTCATCGGCGACAATTACACGAAATACTTATTTATTTTGGTTTTCAGTTGTATAATGAGTTTCGGACTTGGAATTTATAACGTAATGTCTTATAGATTACCGCTTGAAATTTTCGATATTGACGGATATGGTAAATACGTGTCTTTAAGCGGAATATTTTCGGGGATTTCAAGTTTTGTTTTTACGTTTTCAATTTCGTTCTTTTCAGAACATTTTTCATACGAAAACGTAATTAGAGTATTTTTCCTAATAGGATTTATTTTGTTTTTATGTTCGGTTGCGGTATGCTTATCGTATAAAAGAGTAAACGAAGTAAAGGTCTATGAAAAGAAAAGGGTAAACCTTTTGAAGATGCCCGATTTTACAAGACTTGTTATTCCGAATTTTTTAAGGGGAATAGCGACGGGAATTTTAGGACTTGCAACGGTAATAGGATTAAAAAACGAAATACTTAATTTGAAAACGTCAACCTATATGGCAACGTTCACGGTACTCGGTGCGCTTTTAGGACATTACGTTTATATAGTGTTAATCAAGAAAAAGAACGTATCCAACGTACTTTTATTCTGTTCTATTATAATGTTCATAGCAATACCTTCTATGGTGTTATTTAATAACCTTTACGTATTTTTTATTGCGTACTTTATTGCTTGGACGTTAAACACGACGTACGGAATTGCGATACCCGTTATGGTGTATAATAAAGTCGAAGAATATGCGATAGGTAAATATACGGCTTGGAGACTGCTTATATTTACTTTCGGTTCGTCGCTTCCGGGGTTTTTTATGAATTACTTTTTGGAAAACGTCGGAAGTTTATTCGTAATGAGTTTGTGTTCGCTTTGCTTTATGCTTTGCGGACTCGGATATATTATAAATCTTAAAAATAAAAAAAATAAATTAACGATAAATATAAAGGAGAAAAGAAAATGAAAACGATTAAAGACAAATATTTGGTTGTAGGAGCAGACTTTGCGGGCTTTCCGCTTAAAGAAGTCGTAGTCGAACATTTGGAAAAGAAAGGTTGGAAGATATTAGACCTTGGAGTTAGAAAGGATAGCGACCCTAACGATACCGATTTAATGTTCCATAGAGTAGGACTTCGAGTCGGAGCGGAAATATCCGAAGGGAATTATGAAAGAGCGCTTGTATTTTGCGGAACGGGAATGGGGATACATATAGCGG
This sequence comes from Christensenellaceae bacterium, assembly GCA_045600785.1. Classification (GTDB taxonomy): domain Bacteria; phylum Bacillota; class Clostridia; order Christensenellales; family Borkfalkiaceae; genus UBA10281. Next base: position 2,043 of record JAZRYO010000262.1, read on the forward strand.
CAAGTAAATGTCCGCACGTACACGCAGGAGTAGTAGAGAGTTTACCGTCTGCTATAAGAGCGATAACGGGAAACGGAGTAAACGTACTTGCAATGGGAGCGTTTTACGTTGCACCGCAAACGGCGTGTGATATAGCGGACGCATACTTATCGAACAGTTTAGGTTCGGGCTGGGAGTGGTGGCATAACTTTTACGAATTCCATAAACTTGCAATCGACGAACTTGAAGCGTTTAACTACGAAGAATACAAAAAGAACGGCTTTAAGGTAAACAAACTCGGAGATTACGATTTAACTCTTGACTTTGATAAAAAACCGGAATAAAAAGGATAAAAAATATGTTAAGTAAATACGAAACTTTAAGAAAAATTGCAGACGAAAAAATAGTAGCCATCGTAAGAGTTGACGACGCCGAGAAAGCGGAGAAATGTTTCGACGCATTATATAAAGGCGGAATAAAGATAGTAGAAATGACCTTTACTATCCCTTATGCCCATACGATGCTTGAAAGGTTAAATAAGAAATACGGAAAAGATATTTTAATCGGAGCGGGAAGCGTATTAGATTCGGAAACGGCAAGGATAGCAATGTTGTCGGGTGCGAAATTCATAGTAAGTCCTTCGTTTAACGACGGAGTAGCAAAAATATGCAACCGTTATTCAATCCCGTATTTTTGCGGAGTAAATACGCCAACCGAACTAATCGTAGCAAAAGAAGCGGGAGTGGACGTAGTAAAATTATTCCCTGCGAACAATTTCAAGCCGAGTATAATAAAAGACTTACGTGGACCTTTCCCGACGGCAGATTTTATGCCGACCGGCGGAGTAAACAAAGAAACGATAAAGACGTGGCTTGAAGCGGGAGCAATCGCATGCGGAGTCGGTGGAGATTTAGTAAACGGATATAAAACGGGAGATTACGAATCTATAACTGAAAACGCCAAAGAATATAAGGAGATAGTAAAATGAAAGTAATAACGTTTGGCGAGATAATGTTAAGACTTAACCCGAACGGTTATGAAAGATTAGTGCAAGCAAACGAAATGGTAGTAAACTATACGGGAGCGGAAGCAAACGTAGCGGTATCGCTTGCAAATTACGGAGTAGAAACAGAATACGTAAGTAAAGTACCCGAACACGAAGTTGGACAATCGGCAGTAAATATGGTAAGGAAATACGGAGTGGGTACGAATTATATCGTTCGTGGCGGAGATAGACTCGGATTATTCTATTGTGAAAAGGGAGCAAGTCAAAGGGCAAGTAAGGTTATATACGATAGAGCGCATAGTGCGATAGCCGAAGCAAAACCGTCCGAATTTAATTGGTCAAAGATATTTAAGGGAGCGGACTGGTTTCATATAACGGGAATAACCCCCGCTTTATCCGACAATATGGCAAAAGCGTCGTTAATGGCGGTAAAAAAAGCGAAAGAGATGGGACTTACGGTATCTTGCGACTTAAATTTCAGAAAGAAGTTATGGACGAGAGAGAAAGCGGGCGAAGTAATGAGTGAGATATGTAAATACGTAGATTACTGTATAGCGAACGAAGAAGACGCAAAAGACGTGTTTGGCATAGAGGCGGATAACTCCGACGTCAATACCGGAAAACTCGACAGAGACGGGTATATCAGCGTTGCAAAGAAGTTGACCGA
>JAZRYO010000263.1:0-4152 GCA_045600785.1 Christensenellaceae bacterium
CACGGCGTTAAAGTCGCCCTGCTCGGAAAACCCAACACGGGTAAAAGTTCGATTTTGAATAGGCTTTTAGATTACGATAAAGCGATAGTGTCTTCGGTTGCGGGAACTACGAGAGATGCAGTCGAAGGTGAAATTGATATAAGCGGTGTGAGATTTAATCTTTTCGATACAGCGGGAATTAGAGAAAGCGAAGACGAAATCGAAAGCGTCGGCATAAAAAAATCGAAGAATATTTTACAGACGGCAGACCTTTGTATAGTCGTTTTAGACGGTTCGAAAAACCTTGAAAAAGACGACGAAGAAATTTTGAAAGAAACGGAAGATAAACATAGAATTGTCGTTGTAAATAAGACCGATTTAGGAAGAACGGAAATAAAAGGCGATATATATTTATCTGCATTGACGGGCGATGGAATCGACGGGTTAAAAGATAAAATGTCCGAAGTTGCTTTCGGTGGAAAGATAGATTACGACGCAGACTTTTTAACAGAAGAAAGGCACTTAAACGCACTATTGACGGCTTTATCGTCTATAGAATCGGCGATTAAAGGTTTTGAAACTCAAACGCCCGACCTATGTGCAATAGATATACAATCGGCGTGGTCGGCGCTCGGAGAGATAAGCGGAAAGACTGCAAATGAAAACATTATCGACGAAATTTTTTCAAAGTTTTGCGTCGGTAAATAAGGGGATAAAAATGGTAGATTTAGATTTATACAGAGTATTTTATACGGTGGCGAAATGCGGGAGTTTAACCAAAGCCGCCGAAGAATTGTATATATCGCAACCGGCGGTATCGCAAGCGATTAAACAACTCGAAAATCAATTAGGCGGAAAACTTTTCAACCGTTTGTCAAGGGGTATGGAATTAACCGAAACGGGTGGAAAACAAGTTTACGAACTCGTTGACCAAGCGTTGAAAATATTAAGTAGTGCAGAAGATAAGTTTAAGGAAATAAAAGGAATTGCGACGGGAACGCTACGAATTAGTGCGTCCGATACTGCAGTTACTCATTTTTTAATGCGTTATATAAAAAAGTATCACGAGCAGTACCCTAACGTCGTGATTACGCTACACGACAGTACGACGAAAGAATCCTTGGACCTTATTAAAGGAGATAAGGCGGACGTCGGACTCGTTAGTTTGCCCGTATTAGATAAGGACGTATATTTGACGGGACAAACGGGTGCTATCGAAGATATATTCGTCGCATCGAAAAAATTTTCTAATTTGTTTGACAAGAATTTAGACTTGAAAGACTTGCCGAATTATCCCGTTTTAATGCTTGACAACAGTACTGCGACTTCAAAAGAAATTTATAACTTTTTAGATACTCTCGGAATAAATATCGTTCCCGAGTTCGAAGTCGGAAGCGTTGAACTTTTAATCGAAATGGTCAAAAACGGTTTGGGAATAGGTTGTGTTCCAAGACGTTACGTTTTGGAAGAGATAGACAAACAAGAAGTATTCGAGATTAAATTTTCGCCGTCCCTTCCGCAAAGGGCTACGGGTATAGTTGTCGGAAAACCCGTCGAGGAGTTGCCTTTTGCCGTCAAAGAATTTATTAAAATTTTGGACGACGACCAATATAATGCGTAATTTTTATAAAAAAACAATAAAATGACAGCGAAAGTTTCGCTGTCATTTTATTTTACCTTGTTTTATTCGGTTGTCGTTTTTTATGCTTGTTTTTCGGTGTAAAATTCGGTGTTTAACATATCGTCGGAAACGCCGAGTTTTTTCTTCACGTTTTCTAAATCTGCGTTTAATCTGTCTATTTGCGCTGATAACGATTTAACTTTTTCGTCGTCGCCTTGATAAGACGCCTTCGACTGTTCGAATTTAAGCGTTGAAATCTCGTTGGAAATTTTAACGTATTCTTCGTTTGAAAGCAAAATCTTTTCGGCGTTTAGAACGCTGTTTTTAGCGTTGATAAGTTTAATCTTTTTATCTTCCTTTTCTTCGTTTTCGGCAAAAGGAATTTTTCTTTCTATTTTATCGACTGTAAAAATTCCTTCGCCTTTCCAAATAGATAAAAGTGTGTTTACATAACTTATAGGGTTGTTTTTGCCGAAAGACGTCTTAAACGCTTCCAAAATCATTTCGTCTAAAAAGCCCCAATCTCTCCAAACCTTTAAGTTTTGTCTGTCTTGTTCGATGGGACGACGGGACATACCCGCAACCGATAAAAGTGAAGTGATAAAATCGTCGTCCAAATGAATAAGTTTGTCGTTTTCTTTAATTGACTGTAAAGAGATTAACCCCTTTTTGTAAAGTTTGTCAATCTCGTCGTCCATATCTTGAAGTGAACGTTTATTTTTCATAAAGCAGTCGTTTGCGATATAAAGAAGGGTTTCTTCGTCGTACCCTTTGTCTATCCAAGGAGAATCGAAGGTCTCGACGACGGGGTCGCACACTTCGATATAAACCGATAACGCACGGTCGATTTTATATGCGAGTTCGGTCATAAAAGATTTCGTCTTATAATACTCGTCGATTTCCTTTTCGGACATTTTTTTACTCGAATACAAAATAGAAAGTTCTTTGTCTAATTTTTGCATCGATTTTGCTTTTACCAATTTTGCGACGAATAAAATCGCATCGTCCAAAAATCCGAATTCGTCCTTCCATTTTCCGTAAAGTTCGGTGTCTTCGATATCGGGTTTTTTATTCGGAGAAATAACCGATAAAATCGTAGCGATTTCCTTTGATTTTAGGGTATAACTCGACAATTCTTTTTCTATTTCCGAAGTCGTTTTTATTCCTTTTTGTGCAAAGTCGGTCGCAACTTTTAATATGTATCGAAGTCCTATTGCGTCGCCTTTTAAGTCAACGCAGTATTTTACTATCATAAGTAGAGCTTCGGGTTTAATCGAATATTCTTCCATAAGTGAAAAATAAGCCGAATATTCGTTTGTCGTTATCATTCTTTTCGGAATTACAACTTGAAGTGCTTTGTTAAATTCGGAATATTTTTCGGGATTGTATTTTTTGGGTTTACCCGTTGAAACGGGAAGATATTTTACCAAGAACGGTTCGCTTGAAATAATGTTGATAAGTCCTAATTCTTCCCAAAATCTAAAACAGTCCAAAACGTCGTTTACGTCCATTTTTATATTTTCGGAAAATTTTTCAACCGTTAAATCGTCGTTTCCTAATTGACATACCGAAAGTCCGTAAAGGTAAACTTTTACGGCATCTCCCGTCGCTTCGGGAAGGTAAGAATTTATAAACTTGCCGTCGATACTTACCGTCGAAGCACTTTTAAGTTCGTTGGAAAATGAACAAAAGGACATTTTTTCTCCCTAAAAAATTCTTTTCAAGTATAGTATTACTTTTTGCCGAAAAAAGCAAGGCAAAAACGCTTTGATTTTCATAAACACAATATTTAGTGTCTTTTTCTTTTTCAGATAACAATTATTTTTTGTGAAAACGAGTTGAAAGTTTCCCAAAAGCCAAAAAAAATCGAAATAATACTTTATTTTTATATTATTATAGTGTATAATAAAATAAATATACAAAAATACAAGGGAGAGTATATGTCGCTTTTAACCCCCGTTACGCTTTGGAAAGATTTCGACCTTTCGCTACCGCTTAAAGAGAGTAAGATTTCCGAGATGAATTATGACGGAGTAATATGCTATGAATATTATTTTTCCGGACGTGCCGTCGGGAACGAACGGGTTAGAATTTTCGCTACGCTTTTGCGTCCCGAAAACGCCAAAGAGATAAAGGAAGCGATTTTATATATTCCGAATATAAGCAGTAATATTTCATTTGACGACTTAAACGATAAGGCAAAGCAAGGGTACTGCGTTTTGACTTTCGACTTGGCAGGTCAAAGGGAAGGGGTGGATAAATATACCGTTTACCCCGAAGAGATTTTTTACGCAAATTACGAAAGATGTAAAACGGGGCTGTTCAGTTTGGACGGCGACGCTAAAAAAAGTCCCTGGTACGAGTGGGTTGCAGTTTCGAGATACGCACTAAAATTTTTGCGTTCGTTATACGGCGTTCAAAAAATAGGTGCGATAGGTTATAAACACGGTGCAAACGTTTTATGGCAACTTTTATCCACCGAAAAGGATATAGAGTGTGCGGTACTTTTACACGGTGCGGGTTGGAATACTTATGCGGGCGTAAACAAGTGG
>JAZRYO010000264.1:0-1006 GCA_045600785.1 Christensenellaceae bacterium
TTATTCTTCTTCGCCAAGGGACGACGTTTCGTCGTTTTGCGAATTAGCCTCCTTCGGTTTTTCGCAAAGGTGTACCAAAATCGTGTCGTCCCCTATTTTGTCTATACAATTAAAGCCTATAATAAGTTCCGTAGAACAAAACATACCGTTTTTCTTCCCCGGCACGATTATCGCCTTGATTTTTCCGTCGGGAAAAGACAAAACGGCGTCTTCAATCTTTCCAAGGTCTTTGCCGTCGATAACGTTGATTACCGACTTTTTTTTGAGTTTAGAATAATTTATTTCCATATAATATTTTATTCGTCGAATTTTAGAAAATAACAAGATAAGAAAAATAATAAAATTTTATTAAATTTGTGGTAAGATTGCAAGAAATATGGTATAATAAATCAATTAAACAATTTAAGGGAGGGTAAAATGGACGTAAGTTTTAGAAAACTTTTGAATTATATCAGTCGGTATCCAAGCGACGAAGTTTTGCAAGATAATAAAGAAATAACTAAATTAGTCGTCGAAGAAAACCCTTCCTTACTCGAATTTGCGAGCGAAAAGTTAAAAGACGATAAAGACGTCGTATTGTCCGCCGTCAACAAAGACGGGCGTGCGCTACGTTTTGCGTCCGATAGGCTTAAAGGTGATAGCGAAACGGTATTTTACGCCGTGTCGAACTTTGTCGGAAGTTTTATATTTGCCAAAGACAAGGCGAGAAAAAATTATTCGGTTGCGTCGGTAATTGCGTCGAGTGGCGGAGAGATAATAAAAAGTTTACCTTCCGAATTTTTAGAAGATAAAAAACTGTGCGTTCGGGCGGTAAGACGAAATCCGAGAGCGATAGAATATTTTTCCGACGACTTGAAAAACGACGGAGAAATCGCCCTATACTGCATTAAAAACGACAGGACGACGGTCAAATATTTTCAAGACGGTGCGTTTTTATTAGACGCAGTATTTAATTTGGCGTGCAAACCGACGGGCAATAAAATAGGCGTCGATATTCTTAATAACG
>JAZRYO010000265.1:0-1919 GCA_045600785.1 Christensenellaceae bacterium
AAAACGAAGAAAACGATAAAATAAGCGAAAAGGCTATAATCGTTATTAAATATTCTTTCAAATTAAATACCCCTGCATAGTAAAAATGCAAACTGCGACTAAAATCAATGACATAAAAGTTATAATAATTATACAAGACAAAAGATAATTTACTATTTGCATCGTCGAATTTATATAATCAAAAGTTTTTTTGTCGGAAATAGGTTCTAAAACCGCACTCATAAGTTTTATAGATAATTGCGTACTTAAAACGTATATAATAGGTTTTAACGAAAACGATACGATTAAAAAAACAAAAAGTCCACCCAAAGCGTTTTCAATTAAGACGATAGAAGTTATAAAATAATCAAGTCCGCCGGATAAAAAACCACCGACAATGGGTACACCGTTTGACACGGCGTATTTAATCGCCTTATATGATATACTCGAATAACTTGCCGTCATAAATCCGTTTACCGTTAAAATTATTGTATAAAGACTACAAATAAGACCTAATATCCATTTCAGAATACTCTTAAAAAAATTCGCAAAACCCTTAATTTTTACCGAACTGTTGAATGAGCTTAAAACTTCAAAAACAATTAGCGATGTAATAATCGGAAACACGACGATTTTATATATTTCTACGGTAGATTGTGTTATAAAAACCATTGCAGGCGAAAAAGATTGTCCACCACCCACAACGCCTATTATTGATAATATAATAGGAAAAACTACTTCGATTATTTTGGATAACGTTTGTATCGTCGAAAACGAGTAATCGATTAAGTTATAAAGTATTCCCAAAATTACACAAACGACTGCACTAAAAGAAACAGTTTGAACCAACTCGCTTGTTGACGAAGAAAGTCTTCCGCCTTTTAATGAAGTTATAACGGAACAAAGTATCAAAAGTATGAATAAAAAGGCAAAAGAAGGTAGTTTTTCCTTTATGCCAGAAAAAAAATACGAAGTAGAATACTCGATAATATTAGAATAGTTGGCTTGTTTATTACCTTTAATAAATTCTTTTATTAACGATTTTGCGTCGTAATCTTTAATTTTTAATTCGTTAAAAAGATTATCAACTTCGGAAAAATCAATATCGGATAAATTTTCTAAAACTTCACTTTCAAATTCGCTTTCACTATCGGCGTACGCTACGATTTCTTTATTTGGCAAAATCATAAAAAGAATTAAAATTAACGATAAATACTTTAATTTCATAGTAAAGCATAAACTGTCGTTATCATATTTTTTATTATAGGGAACGACATAGATACAATAATTATTTTACCTGCAAAAACGACTTTTTCGGATAAAGATTTTAAACCGAAATCTTCAATCGTACTTGCCGAAAATTCAACAATATAAGAAATTGCGATTATTTTAATAATTAAACTAATACTTTTCCCCGTTTCTTCGCTAATTGAAGAAATGCCGTATATCATACTTAAAAATTCGGAAACGTATGAAGAAGTTAAATAAAAAATAAGTATGCCTGCCGAAACGCTTGCTATTAAAGAAAGGTCGGTGTTTATTTGCCTTAAATAGATAATTATAATCGCAGAAACGATTCCGACTGCAACAATTTTTAATATTTCCATTTAATACAGTCCGAAAATATCCTTAATCGACGAAAATAAATCGCCAACCATACTTATAACCATAGTTAAAGCGATAATAAGTCCCGCTAAACTTACAATCATTGCTATATCTTCTCTTTCAGATTTTTTTAATATTTGGCATATAACGGTTATAATAATTCCGATGCCTGCAAGTTTGAAAATTATATCTATACTCATAATATAATAATAAAAATAATCAGTCCGGCGTACAGTCCTAATTTCCCGCCTAAACTTCCGTATTTTTCGTTATCTTTCTTACACAAATTTATTTTTTCTTGCAAAATATCTTGATAACTTAACAATACTTCCATT
>JAZRYO010000266.1:0-4483 GCA_045600785.1 Christensenellaceae bacterium
CCGTGGAGTGTTTTGGATAAACAAGGCGCAGACGCAGTTAGATGGTATTTCTATACGGGTAGCGCACCCTATCTCCCCTCGAGATTTTACGAAGAAGCGGTATCCGAAGCCCAAAGAAAGTTTATGGGTACGTTATGGAATACATACTGTTTCTTCGTCCTATACGCAGAGATAGACAAGTTTAACCCGAGCGAATATTCGCTAAAAGATTTAAGTTTGTCGCTTATGGATAAGTGGGCGCTTTCAAAATTAAACACTTTAATTAAGACGGTTGACGAAGGACTTCAAGATTATAAAATATTCGAAACGTCGAGAGATCTTCAAGAGTACGTTGACGAACTTTCTAACTGGTACGTCCGTCGTGGTCGTGAAAGATACTGGGGCAAGGATATGACCGAAGACAAAAAGGCGGCGTATATGACTTTATACACCGTACTTACGACCTTATGTAAATTGTCCGCACCCTATACTCCGTTTATGGCGGAGAGTATGTATCAAAATCTCGTTCCGAATTTCTATAAAGACCAACCCATATCCGTTCACCTTTGCGACTTCCCAACCTACGATGAGAAAATGGTAGATAAAGAACTTGAAGAAGGTATGAACGACGTTTTGGAAATCGTCGCACTCGGTAGGTCGGCGAGAAACGGTAGCAATATCAAAAACCGTCAACCCCTTCAAAAACTCTATATTGCGACGGATAGAAAAGTTAAACTTTCCGAAGGTTTATACGAGATTGCCAAAGACGAACTTAACATTAAAGAATTCGAGATTTTGTCAGACGCATCGAAGTTCGTAAACTATAAATTGAAACCGCAACTTAAAACTTTAGGACCGAAATACGGCAAAACCCTCGGTGCTATCAAAAACTTCCTAGAAACTTGCGACGCAAGTAAAGTCGTCAAGGCGGTAAAGTCGGGCGATACTTATAAGACGGTATTAGACGGCGTCGAAGTCGAATTTAATTTGGACGACCTTTTGATATCGAGTGAGTCGGCGGAAGGATTCGTGTCCGAAAGCGGAAACGGACTTACCGTCGTTTTAGACGCACATATAACCGACGAACTTTTAGTCGAAGGGACGGAGAGAGAAATAGTATCCAAAATTCAAACGATGAGAAAAGAAGCGGGATTTGAAGTCGTTGACAGAATAAGATTAACGTATAAATCAAGCGGATTTGCCGACAGGGTATTTAAGGAAAAAGGCAAAGAAATGGCGGACGACGTTTTAGCCGAAAAGTTCGAAAACGAAGAGCCTTGCGGATACGTAAAAGAATTTGAAATAAACGGCGACCAAGTTCGTATGGGAGTAGAAAAACTTTAATGCAAATAGCGGATAAATGGCAAGATTATTCCATAATCGCAACCGGCAACGGCTATAAACTCGAAAGGTGGGGGGACGTGATTTTACTCCGTCCCGACCCGCAAGTTATTTGGCCTGAAAAGTTCGATTTATCGACTTATAAGGGGCTTAATGCGAGATATTTAAGGTCGAGTAGCGGTGGCGGAGAGTGGGAAACCCTAAAAAAGATGCCAGCCGAGTGGACGGTAAATTACGGCGAACTCAAATTCAAGATAAAACCTATGGGCTTTAAGCATACGGGACTTTTTCCCGAACAAGCGGTTAACTGGGACAAGATGGCGACACTGATTAAAAACGCAGGTAGAAAGATAAACGTTCTAAATCTTTTTGCTTATACGGGTGGAGCGACGGTTGCGTGCTTAAAAGCGGGCGCAAGCGTGTGCCACGTCGATGCAAGTAAAGGTATGGTCGAGCGTGCAGGCGAGAACGTCAGGCTTTCAAATCTTCAAGATAAACCCGTAAGGTTTATAATCGACGACTGTAAAAAGTTCGTCCAAAGGGAGATAAGGCGTGGCAATAAATACGATGCGATAATAATGGACCCGCCGAGTTATGGCAGAGGGCCGAACGGCGAAATGTGGAAAATCGAAACCGAACTTTTCCCACTCGTCGAACTTTGCGCACAAGTGTTGTCGGATAACCCGTTGTTTTTCCTTATCAACAGTTATACGACGGGACTTCAACCTATGGTACTTAAAAATATCTTGACTTTGGCAGTAAAAGATAAAATCGGCAAGGGCAAAATCGAAGCATACGAAGTCGGCATAAAGACCGAAGAAGGAATAGATTTGCCTTGCGGAGCGGGAGGTATGTTTATAAATGAGTGAGCAAATGAAACCGGGCGACCTTGTCGTCTTATATGAAGATAATCATATTATCGTCGTATTAAAACCCCAAAACGTGCCGTCTTGCGAAGACGAAAGCAAGGATAAAGACTTGCTAACCGTCATTAAAGAATATATAAAGAAAAAAGAAGGAAAGAAAGGCAACGTTTACGTCGGACTCGTTCATAGGTTAGATAGACCTACGGGCGGAGTTATGGTTTACGCAAAAAGCAGTAAAGCGGCGTCAAGACTTTCCGAACAAATGAAAACGGGCGACTTTGAAAAAATATATTATACGGTACTCGTCGGTTCGCCCAAAGACAAATCGGCAACGCTTACGAATTACTTAAAGAAAAACCCCATAAACAATATGGTTTACGTTTGCGGTCAAACGGTCGAAGGTGCGAAGTTTGCCGAACTCGAATACGAAGTCGTAGAAGAAAAAAATTCGTTGTCGCTTACAAAAGTCAAATTGCATACGGGTAGGGGGCATCAAATAAGAGTACAGTTATCGCATATCGGAAATCCCGTTTACGGCGATATGAGATACGGCGGAGAAGACGCTAAAAAAGGCAATCTCGCACTTTGGGCGACTTCCCTTTCGTTTACTCACCCCGTATCCAAAGAGAGAATGCGTTTTATGGTCGAACCCCCCGAAGACCAAGTCCCGTGGAAGTATTTCGACTTAAAGAAAACCGTTTCGCTTTATTAAAAGGAGAACAAATGAAAAATCCCAAACAAGTCGCCGAGTTCTATTTGACCGTCGGCGAAAACAAAGTAAACACGCCGTTTATTAAAACCTTATTACTCGGCATAATGGCGGGTATGTTTATAGCGTTCGGCGGAATAGGTTCGACGTTCGGAAACTATTATGTAAACAACGTCGTCGGTGCGATGATATTCCCCGGCGGACTTGCAATGGTACTTATCGCAGGTAGCGAATTGTTTACAGGAAATTGCCTACTTATTTTACCGCTTACCGCAAAGAAAATAAAGTTAAAAGCCGTTATAAAAAATCTATGCACGGTATATCTCGGAAACTTGATAGGTGCGGTTATAGTTGCGTTAATTGCGGTATATAGCGGTGCGCTTGACAAAGTAAGCAGTAGCGTAATAACCGTTGCGACTAACAAAGCGAACTTAAATTTTTTCCAAGCGATATTAAAAGGCGTGCTATGTAATATATTAGTTTGCATTGCGGTTTGGATGTCGTTTTCGGCGGAAACGGTCGGCGGAAAAATCCTTGTGATTTTCTTCCCGATAACGATGTTCGTCGTGGCGGGATTCGAGCACTCGGTTGCGAATATGTACTATTTGCCGGCAGGACTTTTCGAAGGAATAAAACAAGGCGTTTCAAGTGAAGGACTAAACGTTGTAAATTGCATTTTCAAAAATTTAGTTCCCGTAAGCATAGGAAATATAATCGGTGGGTTTACGGTCGGACTCGTGTATAAAAAAGTATATTTAGATAATTAGTTTTTGCGCCCGAAGAAAATTCGGGCGTTTTTAAGGTTTATATGTTTTTTGAAGAACAGTTAAAGGTTATAAACGAAAAGAAAAGAAATATCTTACTTCTCGCAAAGGCGGGAACGGGTAAAACCTTTACGGTCGCAAACAAAATAAAAAAAGAGATAGACGACGGGTTAAAACCCGAAGATATTTTGTGCTTGACTTTTACCGTAAAAGCGGTAGAAGAAATTAAAAGCGACGTAGAAAAATATTCGGGCGAAACGAACGTCGATATTTTTACCATACACGGATTTTGCTATGAGATAATAAAAAGATACTCCGAAAAAATCAAGGCGGTTAAAAGTCCGTCGATAATAGACGAGATAGAGTCGGGCGAGATATTTTCAAACGTCGTCAAAAAATATGCCGAAAAAGGTCAATATACGCTAACCGACGGCGGTTGTATGTTATCTGAAAGGCAGTTAAACCGCATTTTGTCGGAAGTGAAACATAAGCGAAATTTAATGGGATATAGCTATTCATCACTCGGCGGATACGACGAAGCGATTAGCGAACTTTTTTTAAGCGACGGGTTTATCAAACTTTTTTCAATTAAGAAATTCGGGGTAAAAATTACCGATAACAGTCTTATAGACCTACTTAAAAGGGACGCAAACGGTCTTTTTAACGCATATCAGTATGAACTTATGCGTATGGGACTTTACGATTTCGACGACTTGATTTTCAAAGCAAAAGAGATTTTAGACGGCGGATTTACAGAAGGCAAAATTTATAAAATTATTTTTTTAGACGAAGTTCAAGACACTACGCTTTTAGAGTACGATATC
>JAZRYO010000267.1:0-5184 GCA_045600785.1 Christensenellaceae bacterium
CCGAGCCTAATGTCGCCTTTCTTATAAGGAAAAGCGACGACTAAATAAATCCGCAAGCGGATTTGTTAAATTTGCGTATGCGAGTGAAATTGCTACGCAGTTAAATTTGCCTTACGGCAAGTTAAGGAAATTTAGATATTATATAAAAATGGTTCGTCGCCGAGCCTAATGTCGCTTTTCTTATAAGGAAAAGCGACGACTAAATAAATCCGCAAGCGGATTTGTTAAATTCGCCGTATGCGAGTGAAATTGCTACGCAGTTAAATTTGCCTTACGGCAGGTTAAATAATATAAAAAGGCGGGCGAAGAATTTTTCTTCGCCCGCCATAATAAATAACGGTTTTATTTTTTCTCGTTAAATAAATGGTAATAGTAAACGGGAAGTGCCGACCAACCGTGGCATAAACTTCCTGCGTTTCCAAAGTCGGCTTGACCTTTCTCGGTTTCCCAAACCGAAGTTGCGCCTTCTTTTAACATTTTTCCGTATTTATTTCTTATATCGTTCAAAATGAAAGTTTTATAATTCTTATCCGTTTCAAGCAAAGCGTCGTATAAAAACGCACGGGCGGATAGCGACGCTTCTATCATATTTTCGTCGGATAAAATCTTTTCGCAAAGTTCTTTTCCTTTTAAGCCGATAAGAACGGCGAGAGAGTTTGCAAGTTGACTGTATTTGTCAGATAACGAAGATAATTTATAAACACCTTTTTTCTTATCGTAGAAAGTCGAATTGATTGCCTTTTTAATCTTTGAAAGATTGGTTTTCGTGCCGAACATTTCGTCGTACATAGGCATAACGTAAACGTACATTGCGTTTAATATCATATCGTAAGACTTAACGTAGTCGCCTTTCTTTCTCGTCATATCGGTATCGCTTGAACTGCCGTCCGTCCACTCGTAAAAATTCCAAAACGGATACGGAAAACTCGCTATAAGCCCGTTATCGTCCATTTTGTCTTGAACGGTTTTAATTATCGATTTAAGCGCATATCCGACTTCTTCTAATATGCCGTCATCCCCCGAATACTTAATATATTCGTAAATGGTCTTAATATAAAAGAGTGAGAAAAACGGAATAGGGAAGTCGTTTCCCGTAGGTGCGCAAATGGATAAAAGTCCGTCTTTGCGGAGTGATTTTGAAAAGAGAACGAAGTTGTGTCTCGGATAAGAAAATTCCTTAAATGCGTAATAACCGCAAAGTGCTTGGTTTCTCGAATCCATAACGTAGAGTGCTTGTTCTCTCCACGGACAGTCTTCGTAATGTTCGTGCATGCAAAGACGAAGCGTATCTACGCAAACGTCGTAAATTTTCTTGTCGAGTCCCTTTAAGTGCAAAGTGGTTTTATCTACGGGATAAAATACGGGTAGAAGTTTAACGTAAGAAATCTTTACGGGCTTTTTAGCGAAAACTTCGATATATCTTCCCGCAAGACGACGAAGCGTGTTCGTATATTCGTTTTTGCCTTGTTTAAGAACAACTTCAACGCTGAAATCTCTATCGCCTATCAACCGTCTGACGTGTCCGTTATCGACGATATGTTCGCCGTAGGAAAACAAAACTTTTTGTTTTTCCGTGCTATCTATTTTTATTGATAAAAATCCGCAAGTTTCTCTACCCAAATCAATAAGGTAAGAGTTTTCCGTTTTGGTAATTTTGGGTTTAACGTCGCTTGGAACTATTTGCAATTTTTCAATAGGTCTAAAATGCAAATTAGTCGTTTTATCGACTTCTACGCTATGATTATACTTATTTTTAGCGACCGTATTGTCGAAACAAAAACTTAAACCGAGTTGAGAAGTTATTCTCTTTTTATACCCGTTTTTATATTCGTTCATTTTTCTCGACAACGTGTCTTTACTCGAAAAGGCGACGATTTTTCCGTCGCTTTCGACTTCGAAAATAACGCCCGCCTTATCGTTGATATAAGTTTGCGAATTTACGCCGAAATGCCAAACGACGACTTTAAGTTCGTTCGTTTTTTTAATGCGACGGGATATATCTATTTCGTCGTAAAACTTATACTTCGGAAAGTCGGCACAAGACGAAAACCCGACGAGTTCGTCGTTAAGAAAAACGTTGTAAACGCCGTCGCAAGCAATGCGAACGGTGGTTTTGCCTCTTGCCGAAAAAGAAGAAACGAACTCTCCGTAAGAATCTTCTTCGTTTTTGTTGTTAATCCAAATCCATTTTGCGTCAGTCATTTGTTTTTTCTATCTCCGTATTTTTAATAACGACTTTTATTTGAAGTATTCTCTTTTGAGATTTTTTCATAATCGTTATATTTATGTTTTCGTAATCGAAAGAGTAGTTTAACGGCGGTAAGCCTTGACATTTTTCGGCAACCCAACCGCCGACGGTATTAGAATCGGCGTCTTCGTCTTCGACGTCGAAAAGGTCGAAAAAGTCGTTAAGGTCGGCGTCGCAATCTACTTCGTAAGTATCGTCGGATAATTTATTGAAATAATTTACTACTTCGTCGTGTTCGTCCCAAATCTCGCCAACGAGTTCTTCCAAAATATCTTCAAGGGTGACTATGCCGAGTGTTCCGCCGTACTCGTCGATAACCGACGCCATATGCACTTTTTGTTTTTGCATACTTTTAAGCAAAGTGGAAATTTTCATATGTTCGGTTGCCATCGCCATAGAAGTGACAATTCCCGAAATATCCGTTTTTCCGCTTTCAAGCATAGCGTAAAAGTCCTTTTCGTGAATCATGCCTATAATACTGTCGATTGTATCGTTATAAACGGGCAGTCTTGAAAAGCCGTTATCCAAAAACATTTTTTTAATTTCGGCAACGGGCGTAGATTTTTCTATTGCGACCACGTTCACTCTCGGCACTAAAATATCTCCGACTTCGACGTCGTCGAACTCTATCGCACCCGAAATAAGTTCGGTTTCGGCAGGAGTAAGCGTGCCGTCCTCGTTTGCTTCTTCGACGTAAGTTAAAAGTTCTTCTTCGGTAATTTTGTCTTCCGACTTAAAACGGAAAACGAGTTTAAGCAATTTTTTCCAACCCGAAAAGAGAAGGGATAAGGGGGTTAAAACGATAATAACCGCATAGATTAAATAACTTACCGCCGACGCAAATTTTTCGGGAAATTCTTTTGCCAAAGTTTTCGGAGTAATCTCGCCGAAAACCAAGACGACGACGGTCGATACCAAAGTCGAAACGGTCGCCGACAAATTTTGGCTTACAATAAGTTTTGAAAAAAGCAAAGTCGAAATTGTCGCCATTGCTATATTTACGATATTGTTTCCGATTAAAATCGAGAACAAAAGTTTATCGTATTTTTCGGTCAATTCAAGTGCAAGCGAAGAAGACTTTTTACCGTCTTCCGCCAAAAGTTTCAATCGTGTTTTGTTTAGCGAAGTAAACGCTGTTTCGGTAGCCGAGAAAAACGCCGATAGAAAAACCAAGACTACCAAGATTATAACGTATGACGTTATACTGTCAGAATCCATTTTTATCTCCTATATTTATTATCGTTAGAAAACGATAGATATATATTAACATAAAATTACGCATTTGTAAACGATTAGCGAGTTTTTTTCACCTTATATTCATTTATATAACGTTGAAAAGTATTGACAAAAGGGGTAAAATAATGTATAATACAAGCAATATGGGTGGAGACTGTCGCAAATGAAGTACGTAAAGGCGTGCTTTATTGCGATTTTTTTATAATCGGAGGAACTATGATAGAAGAAGTTTTAATTGCCGTCAAAAAAGCCGAAGAAAAAGCGGAAAAGAAAATTTCAAACGCCAAACTCAAGGCGGACGAAATAAAAGCGTCGGCGGACGAAAAGGCAAAAGAACTTAAAAAAAGCGCCGAAGAAAGCATAAAGGCGGAAAGAAACGAAATCCTTAAAAACGCAAAACTCTCTGCGGACAACGGGTTTTATTTAGGCATAGAAAAAACCGACGCCGATTGTAAAAAATTAGTCGCTGATAAAAAAGACGAAGTCGAAAAATTGTCGGCTGAACTTTTCGGGAGGATATTAAATGGCGATTGCTGAGATGTCCCTTTATACCTTGGTCGGTCTAAAAAAAGACAAAGACGAGATATTAAACGGACTTCAAAAGACGGGAGTCGTACAACTTAAAAAGACGGACGAAAATGACCTTTTAACCCCTTCCGACTTCGAAGAAGACGAAAGCGTTATTAAAAAGCGTGATAGAGCAAAGCGGATTTTGGGATTTTTAGTTCAAACGGTAGAGTCAGCCCCGAAAGACTTAAACGTTCAAATCGTCAAAGACGGGTTCGGCGTTTCAAAAGACGAGTTTTATAAGGCGGGCGAGAACAGAAAATCGACCGAAGATATTTTGGACGCCTTGGATAGTCTTTTTGAAAAAAAAGCGGAGATAAAAACCGAAATAAAAAGGCTAACCGAAAAGGAAAGGGGATACGAAAATTATCTCGAACTGAAAATTCCTTTTTCTACCTTTCAAGGAACGAAATCGACTTGCGTTAAATTGGGACTCGTGCCGTCGGATAAAGTAAGCGGGCTTTTAGACTTTGCGTCTAATACCGACTTTTTGGAAGTCAACGTAGAAGGAGATTATAAAAACGGAAAAATAATTTCCGTCGTTTGCTTAAAAGATAAAGAAGAGTTTATCGACGAAGCGCTTTCCAAGTTCGGTTTTTCGAAATGTAATTTTTCCGAAAACGAAACGGCAAGCGATATAATCAAGAAGTTAAGATGCGAAGAAAACGAACTTTCAAATAAAGAAAAAGAAGTCGAAAAAGAGATATATTCGTACGCCGAAAAAGGACGACAAATAAAGATATATATCGATTATTTGAACTTTTTAATAGAAAAGCAAGACGTCTCGAAAGACTTAAAATGCACTTTGGAAACCTTCGTTTTGGAAGCGTACGTTCCGTCGGACGAAATCGACAGAGTTGAAAGCGAAATCTATAAAATAACCAATGCGGTATTTACCGAACATAAGGTAATTCCGAGAGACGAGTTTGCGCCGACATTAATGAAAAACAAAAAGTCGGTATCGTCTTTCGAAGTGATAACGAATATGTATTCCGCACCGTCGTATAAAGCCTTCGACCCCAACGGCGTTATGTCGGTCTTTTTCTCGATTTTTATGGGACTTATAATGGCGGACGCAGGCTACGGACTTTTAATGATACTCGGCGGACTTATAATTGCCAAAAAGCAAAGAG